>JAYTBG010000193.1:0-10413 GCA_043737055.1 Chitinophagaceae bacterium
GGGCCCTTGCCTTCTTCCATCGTTACCTCCAAACCCATGGCTTGCGGAATGACGAGGATGTCAGAAAAAATGATGGCAGCATCTACGCCAACCTGGTCAATGGGCTGTAAGGTAATGGCGGTAGCGAGCTCCGGCGTTTGCACCCGGGTAAAGAAATCATACTTCGCTTTTAGCTTTAAATAGTCTGGCAGATACCTGCCTGCTTGCCGCATCATCCACACCGGTGGGCGTTCTACTACTTCGTTGCGAAGAGCTCTTAGAAAAAGATCGTTTTTTATTTGCGTCATAATTTGTGTCGTCAATGGTTAATGGTGAATCGTGAATTGCCAATGGTGAATCGTCAATCCTTATTGGTTTGTATCTCGGTTAGAACTTTAATTGCATATCGGGTTGCGTAAAGTAAGCGATCATTTTCTCCACCAGGTTTTCTTTACCCGGCTCGTCGGCCACAATTGTTTTATTACCAGTAAATTTATTTATAGCAGTTGCAGTAGTACTTCCTATAGCAAACATCAACGTAGATGGCTGTACTTTATTTATGCTAAAGAAACTTTCTACAGCACTTGGGCTAAAGAAGAGGATACCATGATACACGCTTTCTACTTTTTTTGCTGTAGCAATAGTTTGGTACACTACTATTTCATTTACATCGATGTCATTGCCTCGCAACATTTCGGGCAATTCATCTCTTCGACGGTCGCCACAAAAAAAGTTTACTTCTTCTGCCAGTCCCTCGTGAACAATCACTTCTGCCAGCGCTGTTGCATCTGCCGCAGTACCCTTGATTTTATCTTCGCCAAAATACGAAGCCACCAGTTTTTTTGTGGTGGTGCCGAGAGTGTAAATATTCCAGGCCGGCTTGTGGCCATCCAGAAAAACAGTTACTGCATCTACTGCATTCATGCTGGTGAAAACCACGGTAGTCTCCTGCAGCGCCACCTGCTCTATTTCCTGCTGCACTTGAACCGACAAAATACTTTCCGTTTCAATGAAAGGCAATACATCTATGCCAATACCCACCTGCTTAGCCTCGGCCACAATAGCCGGTGGCAAAGGCCGGGTGCATAATATGTGAATGTTAGTTGGTTGCATTGCGTATTCCATCTGCAATTTTTTGTCCCCCATTTTGCAAAATTTCTTCTGCAAATATTTTACCCAAAAGGCCGGGAGAATGCAGTGGTAATATTTTTTCTATTTCTGCTTTTTCAGTGCCATCCACCGATAAAATATTTCCTTTAAATGATATCTGCTGCTCCTTAATTTCAGCAAGTGCGCTAATAGGGGTAGAGCAACCGCCCAACAGGCTGCGTAAAAAATCTCTTTCAATTTTAGTACATGCAGCAGTAGCCTCATGGTTCAGGTGCGAGCAGGCATCTAAGTAAAAAGCATCATCCTGTCGGGCTACTACCATTATGGCACCCTGCGCAGCCGCTGGTAGCATCCAATTTAAATCGATACTATGTTTGGGGCGTAGGCCAATGCGTTCTACCCCAGCTGCCGCAAAAACAGCACCCTGCCAATTATTTTCTGCAACTTTCTTCAACCTTGTATTTACGTTTCCTCTTAGGTTTTCTATTCGGTGGCCCGGAAAGCGGTGTAGCCATTGTGCCTTCCGCCGTATGCTGCTGCTAGCAATGGTGAATGAGCCGGAATTAAGTTTAAACTGACCTTCAAACGCAGCAGGGTCATCATTTATCAGCAGCCAGTTTTCATGGCTGAGCCCCGAAGGCTTGTAAACAAAAAGGTCTTTGTAAGATGCCCGCTCCAGTACAGCGGCCTGTGCTATTCCCCCGGCAAGTTGCGTTGGCACATCTTTCATAGAGTGCACCGCAATATCAATTTTATTGTTCAGCAATGCCACATCGAGGCTACGGGTAAAAATGCCCTGAACACCCATTTCGTACAAGGGAGTTTGCAGGTCAATATCACCCTCACTTTTGATGAGCACGAGTTCCGACGAAAAATTACTTTGTTGTAATAATTGTTGCACACTTGTGGCCTGCCAAACCGCCAGCTGGCTTTCCCTTGTGCCAATCCTGATAAGTTTGCCCATGGGATTTAGTTTGTGCTGCTGGAAATATACTCGTTGATGGCATTGATATAATCGCAACCCTGCTGATTTTGCCTGCGCATTTTAAGCGCCATGGAGTTGATCACTTTTTGAATCCTGAGTTCGTTGGCAATGGTTAATGGGCCGCTGCCGGTACTGGTCGAAGAAAAATTGTTATAGAGTTTACAATGATCCATAGAATGCAAACGGTTTTTTACGGCCCGTAGCACCGGAACATTTTTGCGCATCTGGTGCCAGTCCAAAAATTCTTCCATTTGAACCTCTATAATTGCCTGCGCCTTGGGCACTTCCAGCTGGCGCTTGTGCAAGGTTGCATCTTTTATTTTAGATAAATCGTCTACATTAACCAGGGTAATATGACTAAGTGCCGCGGCTGATGTTTCTACATTAAAAGGAATGGAAAGATCAATCAACAATTTGGGCCCTCCGCCAACTAAGTCAGATTGAAGAATTACAGGCTCGTCTGCATTGGTAGCCACTAAGATGATATCGGCAGCATTTACCTGCATGGCCAGATCTTCCACACGTGCAAATTGAAGATTTAACTCAACGGCTAAATCCATTGCCTTATCTGCACTTCTATTAATCAGTGTTATGTGTTTGGCCCCAAGATAATCTACCAGGTTCTTGCAGGTATTTCGCCCAATTTTACCTGTGCCTACCAACAATATTTTTTTGTCCTTTAAATTAGATACTTTCTCCTTAATGTATTGAATGGCCGCAAATGCTACCGACACCGTACCGCCGCTCAGGCTCGTGTTTGTTTTGATACACTTGGAAGCTTGCAACGCAGCATTCACCAGCCTTTCCAGGTAGGCTCCTATAAACGAATGTTGTTTAGAAAATTTTACCGCTTGTTTTAATTGTCCTAAAATTTCGTAATCACCTAAAATTTGTGAGTCAAGGCCAGATGCCACATTAAAGAGATGCCGGATGGCTGCTTCACCATTTTGGAGGTAGGCTATTTCTTTAAACTTTTCGAGGGAGCCCTGTGACTGGGTACACAACAACTGGCAAAGACTATCTGCGTCCTGCGCAAACCCATAAATCTCCGTTCGGTTGCAAGTTGATATAACAAAAAATTGAGTGAGCCCAAATTGTGGAGCAAGGGTAAACAGAGTTGCGTATTGTTCTTTATTAATGGAAAAATGCCCACGTAAATCAGCGTCTGTTTTTTTGTAATTAATTCCGGCAACAAAAAAGCTCGCTATGTCTGTCTGTCTGTGTTCGGGCATTGAGGAAATCCGTGGATAATTTTGTGATTGCAAAAATACTTTCGTCTCACTTGGGAAACTAATTTCTTTGTCACTACAGTGTCATTTTACCCCCTGATTCTCGTCAGTTTCTGAAAGCACCGCTATCAGTCACGTCCTTTGCGGGCGCAGCGTTATACATTACAAATGCCTGTCATGATTTAAATAAAAATAAGTTTGAACTTTTGAGGGAAGCAGGGGTTAATTTTGAAAAATAATATTTTTTATGGCCAAAAAGAGAGGAATAGTTTTAATGAACCTTGGTTCGCCCGATTCAACTTCTGTAAAAGATGTAAGGCGCTACCTAAATGAATTTTTAATGGATGGTAAAGTCATTGATGTTCCATACCTCGCAAGGTTACTTTTGGTAAAGGGAATTATCGTACCGTTTAGAGCGCCGAAGTCTGCCGAGGCCTACAAGACGATCTGGACTAAAGAAGGATCTCCTCTCGTAGTGCTTACAGAACAATTGCAGGAAAATCTACAGGCCCTCATTGAAGAGCCTGTAGAAATTGCGATGCGTTATGGCAACCCTACACCACAGGTAGCATTTGAGAATCTTATGAAGCGCCAACCCGGGCTGGAAGAAGTGATAGCGGTACCATTGTACCCTCATTATGCTATGGCATCTTACGAAACTGCAGTGGATTATGCCAGGGAAGTTTATGAAAAGAATAAGTATCCCTTTAAGCTGGAGTTTATCAAGCCTTTTTTTGATGAGAGCCATTACATACAAGCCATGGCAGAAAACATGCGCCCGCATTTAAACGAAGACTATGATCATATTTTATTCAGTTATCATGGCATTCCCTCAAGACACCTGAGGAAAACGGACCCTACCGGAAGCCATTGTACTAAACTAGAAAATTGTTGTGAAGTAGCTTCGGGCGCACACAGTGTTTGCTACCGCCACCAATGTTTGACTACCACCCGCCTTGTAACTGAGGCATTAAACATTCCTAAAAATAAATTCAGCATCTCCTTTCAGTCAAGATTGGGTAAGGGTTGGCTACAGCCCTTTACCGATGTGCGCCTGGAGCAAATGCCTGGAGAAGGAATAAAGAAATTACTGATCCTGTGTCCGGCATTTGTGAGTGATTGCCTGGAAACCCTGGAAGAAATTGAGGAAAGAGGAAAGGAAACTTTTATGGAAGCTGGAGGCGAATCTTACAGAATGATACCTTGTCTTAACACTCACCCGATGTGGATGGAAACCTTGCAAAACTGGGTTAAGGAAATCGGTACAGGAAGTAGGGAGATGTTGTTGAAATGAAGTGGTGAATTGTCAATGGTCAATGCTCAATAGTGAAGGGTAGTGTAAATGAAATATAAGACATCTTTAGATAAGACATCATAGATCAGACATCATTAAATCAGACATCAGACATCGCAAATCAGACATCATAAATCAGACTTCACAAATCAGACATCCTCTTCAATTTTAAATGGCCTACTTCTACATCAAAGCACTGCACATCATTTTTATCGTAACCTGGTTTAGTGGTATGTTTTACATCGTTCGCCTGTTTATTTACAACACAGAGGCGCAAGAACAGGAAAGCCCCGCAAAGGAAATTCTTCAACGACAATTTGGAATCATGATATCAAGGCTCTGGCTTGGCATCACCTGGCCTTCGGCCATTCTCACACTAATTTTAGGCACATGGATAGCATTGATTTCTCCTTTTGTAAACCCCATACAAAACTGGCTTTGGGTAAAACTGGCTTTTGTAGCAGGTTTATATGCCTATCATTTTACGCTACAAAAAATTTACAACGATCAAAAGAAAAATATTTTTCGGTATAGCTCCAACCAACTGCGGCTATGGAACGAAGTGGCCACACTCTTTTTAATAACCATTGTGATGGTCGTGACCGTAAAAAACAGCCTGAGCTGGATTTGGGGAGTTATCGGCCTGGTACTTTTTTCCGCTGTACTGTTGAGTGCTATAAAAATCTATAAACTGCTGCGCAACAAAAATAAACATAACTAAATAACACGGCTAACCCGGCCATGAGTTATTCTTTCAAAAATAGCTTTTCTTAAAACTGATTTCGGGTATTGGTTTTTTTGGGCGTGGCCTTACAGCGAGGCACATTAGAAAATTTACATCTTGTAAAAAGATTTCATCTTTTTAAGGAACTCGTCCTTTTTTCGGCGACTCACTTCCAGTTCTTTTCCATTTGATAGCATCACTGATCCGCCCTCGCCACGGAAATATTCCTTTACATGAAATGGGTTTACCAGGTAAGATTTATGCGTGCGCATAAATCCACAGTCTGCCAGCAGTTCTTCATATTCGTGAATGCTCCTGGCTGTGCAGATAGTACTGCTGGTAGTGAAATAGAAGTTGGTGTAATTGCCTGAAGCTTCACAATATAAAATGTCTTTAAGTTCAATTACCTGAAATCCCCTAACCGATGTAATGCAAAGCTTCATTTCCTGCGAGGGCGTTTTCTGCTGAATATTATGAAGCAAGGTTTCTATTGCTTTTCCCGGTTGCTTTTCATCTATTCGCTTGGCCGCACGTTTTACTGCATCAACCAATAGCTCATCGTCCACTGGCTTCAATAAATAATCTACTACACTAAAACGGAAAGCCTGCGTCATATAATTATCATGAGCCGTGATAAATATGATTTCAAAATGTATATTTCCTAGTCCGCTTAGCATTTCAAAACCAGATTTTCCGGGCATGGCAATATCCAGGAAAACAAGCTGCGGGCTAAGTGCCGCAATCTTTTCAATAGCATCATCGGCACTATTGCATGCCGCTATAATTTCCAGCTCGGGGCAGTGCATATTCAATAACTTTTCTAAGGCTGAGAGTCCCCGGGGCTCATCATCTACCAAAAGCGTTTTTATTTTATTCATCCTTTCCAGATTTTAAAGGTAACCGTAGCGTAACAAGGGTGCCACTCGTTTTAAAGAAAGGCAAATTGCTTTTATCTTCAATAGAAAGCAGGGATCGAAGGTTATATTTTTCATTCAGTAATTGAATCCGGTTTTTGATATTGGAAATCCCAACAGAAACATGTTGTGATCCTGCCTGCTGTTTTTGCTGCAAGGATGCTTCTATCCCAATGCCATTATCTTCAATTATACACAACAGCAACTTACCTGTTTTTTTAAAATCTATGTTGATATTTATTCTTTTATCGTCGGCCCTTGTGCCATGCCACAAGGAATTTTCTATAAATGGTTGTATTAGCATGGGTGGTAAAAAAGTTTCGTCTATTTCCAGTTCATCGTCTGCATAAATGCGACAAGTAAACTGCTCATTTCTTATCTGCTCCATTTCCATATACCTGGTGAGATAATCTATCGTATTGCGCAAAGAAATAAATGCTTTCCCCGACTGGTCAAGGGTTAGCCGAATCAGGTTTGCAAATTTCCCAAGGAAATGAGAAGCTTCTTTGTTTTCATTGTTCAGGATCATTTCTCTAATGCTGTTAAGGCTATTAAAAATGAAATGAGGGTTCATCTGGGCATGCAAAGCTTTCATTTCTGTTTGTGCCAGCAGCTTGTCCAGGTTTGCTTTCTGTTTTATTTCCCCAATGCGGTACTGGTACAACATATAGCCCAATCCCACAACCGAAAATATTAAACCAGCGATGAACCAACCTGTCTTCCACCAAGGAGGATCGATAGAGAAGCTAATGGTTTTTATTTTGCTCAAACCTGATTTACTCAAAGCTTTTACCTTGATGTCATAGTCCCCGGGCTGTAAGCTTGTAAGATTTACAATGCGTGTGTTTCCTATATCAACCCAACCCTCGCTCTCTTTCATCTTGTAGGCAAACCGATAATTATTGCCAGCCTCAAAATCGATAACGGTAAATGAAAGCGCAAGATTATTTTCATTCGCCTGCAACCGGATATTATTTTCAGAATTAAAAAAAGACTTTCTGTTGTTTACCGTTAATTCCTGAATGATAAGATCACTACCTGCTTCAGCTTTCGGAGCATAGTTTAATGGAAATTTTACAATGCTGTTATTTGCAGGCATGTACATTTCTTTTGTATCGGCATCAAAATAAATGTTTCTCGATGATGGTCTTTCATCCGGCAATCCGTCAGTATGGTCAAACACTTTGATTTCTTTTGTATAAGTGTCAAAACGGGTAAGATTGTTTGGGCTGCCTATCCACAGCAGGTTGTTAATTACCGGGCTGAAACTCCTTATCTCCCCAATGGGCAACCCATCCCTGGCTGTATAGGGTACAAATTTCTTTTCCCTGATCTTATATTCCAGCAAGTCATTGTAGGCGTTGTGCATCCATAAGGATCCTCTTGCATCAGCACTCAGGGTAAGTATATCGTCGTTATATTTATTTGCACCACCATAAACTTTTATCAGGGTATCAAATACCTCCAGTTTGCTACTCCACCTGGTGAGTGCATGGCCACCAATCCACACATCGCCAAATGCGTCATACGCTATACTTTTTACTTTGCTAAATGGCAGGGCCGGTATTGTTTGTGGCGTAAAGATTTTAAAAGTGCGGGAAGCAATATGATAACGGGCCACAACTCCATCCAGTATTCCACAAATCCACGCATATCCATCGCTGCGTGCGGGCGCCAGCATGACCTTGATATTTTGCAAGGCGGAAGGATGATGAGCATCTGTTACCATTCCATAACGCTCAGATTTAGTATCGAACCACAGTATTCCGGTGTTGGTGCCAATCCACAAAGTATCTGGGTGATACATTTGTATTGACCTTATTTCGTTCCACATATTATCCTGGCCAAACAGGGCTACCTGTTTGATAGTTTGCATAGATGCGGTGTCTACTATCAATAAGCCGTAGCGCCTGGAAAACCTCCCGAGGTATAGTTTGTTTTTATGTCGATAAACACTGGTGATACCACCGGTAATAGTATCTTTTTCTGCCACGGAAAAACTGAATGTTTTTAATGTAGGACCTTTTAGTTTTTGCTGCAGCAATCCTCTCGAAGTGCCCACCCATAAACGATGTTCCTTATCTGCAAACAGGCAAAGGATCTTATGCCCAGGTAAATTTTTTGTTGCCCTGAAATTTATAACCCCCGTTTCCCTGTTTAGTGTAAACGTGTAAAAACCGTCCTGGCCATCATTTATGCCAAAACAGCTATCGGTGATAGTTGAAATTTTACTTTCCCATGTAAACACAGACGATGAATGAACAGGCAACAGGGTAGCCACTCGCTTTTTTCTAGAGGCATCATAATAAACGATGCTATCCTTTAACCATTGCACAAAAATAAACTCCTGCCCATTTAGCTGGGTTTTTGCAACCCATCGTTCCATCGCAGTATTAGACGGAGGTAGGAAATATTTCAGTCTTTCATCCAATTGCGATGCCAGGCTGAAGGTATTTTTTTCCGAATGGTAAATACCAAGGTTATGTTCATCTACAAAAATGAGATACTCGTATTGTTTTAATGAAAAAATGTTGTGCCCATACACTTTACCGGCATTTTCATTGGCAACAGCCTTATAGGCATCATGGCGAAATACGATGTTGCGGTTGCTGTCTAAAACATAAATGCCTGCGCTGGTAGAAAGTAAGATTTTTCTATCTTTTATCTCTCTCACATCCTGAACATTATTCAGGTATTTTGAAAACGAGGTTGTGTCAGGCAAAAGATATGGAGTGAGAGAAAATTGCTGCGTTTGTAATACCTGGAATCCGCCGTAGCCCCACATACCTAGCCGGTGTGATCCTAAATTTCTGAGGTTAGATATAGAGCTGGAGATAAGTGGCAGAGCCGCGGAACCCTGGTAGTAGTTCTTAAAAGAATTTCCATCGAAACGATTTAGTCCCATGTCTGTTCCTATCCAAATATAACCAGCCTGGTCTTGTTGAACTGTATTGACGTAGTTATCACTTAATCCATTTTTTACAGCATATCGTATGAAATCTCTTTCGTCATATTGTGCCGCAGTATTTTGCAGACATACCATGTACGTTAAAATAAACAACAATGATTTTTTGCGAAAGATAGTTTGCCTCATAAAATCATTTGCATATTGCAGCTACTCTAAAGTTAATCTTCTCAACGAAATTTTTTTGGTCAATTATTCTCAGCACGCCTCCTTTGCCGGTTACACATACCAGCTGTTATTGCAGGTTACAGCAGCCGTAGAGGGTTGGTTTGCACAGCTCAAACTATTGTGATTAGGATGCCGATAATACAATTATTGCTACCGAAAATACAAACTGCCTTCCTTAAAAGTATTTGCTCCACTATGTTTATGAGGTACCACGTAACCCTACAGTCATTGGATAAAACAAGACCATCAGCGAAATAGAACAAGATTAAAAACCTAAACCAATAAAATGAGTATTACAATGATTGAGGACGAAGTGAGGATAGACACCTGGATCATTCAGTACATTTCTCCGGCAGGCAATAAATATAGCGGCAAACTTACCATCACCAATAAAAGACTGCTGTATAAGCCACTCACTAATTTTTCTGCAATGGACCGTGGACGCAATTTTATTTCTGCCATCAATAAAAATGAATCTGAGATACAAATAGAAAAGACAGTTATAGCGGAAGTGCTGGTAGAAAAAACCGCCTCTTCTAAAAATGCGATTTTGGTTTTATCTGATGGCAGCAGGCATACATTTAACTATGGCGCATTAAACATAGATAAAGTAGTAGAGGCAATCAGAAGTACTTAAATAAGATGACAGCAATAATACTAGCCGCAGCAAATCGAACTTACATAGGGCTGGGGCGGCCGGATAACCAACTTACTTAAAAAGATAACTTGCATGAAAAAGATATTATCTCTTCTATTTTTTATTGGCTTACTTCTAATGGGTGTGGTAAGCGGACAGAACATCGGGGTTGGCACCATTTCTCCCGCTGCCCGCCTTCATGTAGCAGATAGCAGCGTCTTATTTTCTGCCGTTGCAGCGAATCCTCTAAGCCCGGGCGATCCTCCGGCTTCCGGAGCTGGTAGAAGAACCATGTGGTATGCTGACAAGGGCGCTTTTAGAACCGGATACATCGAAGGCGCCGAATGGGATAAAAACAACGTTGGTGCATATTCATTTGCCTCAGGCTATTCAACCACAGCATCCGGG
>JAYTBG010000194.1:0-10400 GCA_043737055.1 Chitinophagaceae bacterium
GGTAAGGTGGGCGAAAGAACTGTTATTAAGAATTGCGGAATCCTAAAGGATGTATTCATTGGCACAGATGCCTATTTGAAAGGCGCAAACAAAATAAAAAATGTTACTATAAAAAGCGATGCACTGCGCCACACACAAATTGGTGAGGGCTGTGAATTGGTAAACGGCATCATAGGTTTTGGATGCAGGATTTTTTATGGTGTAAAAGCCGTACGCTTTGTAATGGCATCTCACTCACAGCTAAAATATGGGGCTCGCCTCATTAATTCTTATCTTGGAAACAACAGCACCATTTCCTGTTGCGAAGTTTTAAACACCTTGATCTTTCCTTCTCACGAGCAACATCATAACAACTCATTCTTATGTGCGGCTTTAATTATGGGCCAAAGCAATATCGCTGCAGGTGCCACTATTGGCAGCAACCACAACAGCAGAAGCGCAGACGGAGAAATTATTGCCGGGCGTGGTTTTTGGCCGGGCCTATGCGTAAGCCTTAAGCATAATTCAGTTTTTGCCTCTTTTACAATTGTTGCCAAAGGGGACTTTCCGGCGGAGTTAAAAATTTCTCTACCTTTTTGTCTTGTAAGCAATGATGTTGCACACAACAAGTTGGTGGTAATGCCGGCATATTGGTTTATGTATAATATGTATGCGTTGGAGCGCAACGCCTGGAAATATGAAGACAGAGATAAGCGTACATCAAAAGTTCAACTCATTGAATACAATTACCTGGCACCAGATACGATCAACGAAATTTTTGATGGTCTGGCGTCCCTTGAAAAATTGAATGTGCAGGCGGACGGTTCCGCCCTTACCACAGGTTGGGAAAACAGCCGCCGTGACACACAAATAATTAAAGTGGCGGAGTCAGTCAAAATATACCGGGAGCTAGTGTTGTATTACTGTGCTGTTCAACTGCTGGCGCATCTAAAAAATAAGGAGTTCAAAAGCTTCGAGACATTTAAGAAATCGCTCAGTACAAAATTGATGCGTACCCAATGGATAAACATTGGGGGCCAGCTAATAAAAAAGACTTCTTTGCAAAAACTAAAAGATGGTATTAAAAACACTAAAATAAGCAGTTGGGATGAGGTGCACAATTTTTACATTGCTGAGGGCAATAAATATGAGCAGGATAAATTACAGCATGCCTACACTTCATTGTTAACTATTCTAGATATTACGGCCAGGCAATTTACTCCCGATCTGTTTAAATCTTTACTGCAGCAAATGGTTGATACCCGCAGTTGGATGTGCAAAGGAATCTATAATTCCCGTGCTAAAGACTACTCCAATAGTTTTAGGAAAATGGTTTATGAAACCAACGAAGAAATGAATACCGTGATGGGCAAATTAGAAGACAACAGTTTTATTCAAGGTAAAATGGCTGAGTTAGACCTACTCAAAAAAGAAATTAAGTCTATTTTAAAAAAGATTGTTTGGTAAGAAGTTAGTAGTTCTAATTACTAGTCCACATCATTCATCAGCCGCAGTGTTCTACAGTAGAGCTTGATTATGAGAACACGTATTTTGCTTATATTACCTTATCTCCTGTTGCTCGGGGCTCTTGCTGCAAACGGCCAGCCTACAAAGATCAAACTCCAACTTAAGTGGTAACACCAGTTTCAATTTGCGGGTTATTATGCCGCCGCAATTAAATGTTTTTACAAAGCCGAAGGGCTCGAGGTTTTAATAAAGCCTGGCAAACAAAATCTCTCTCCTGTGTATGAAGTGCTGAATGGACATGCGGATTACGCAGTAACAGGTGCAGACTTATTGCTCAACTTCACCCAAGGTCAACCAGTAAAAGTGTTAGGCGCTATTTTTCAACATTCTCCCTATGTAGTTATATCCCCGATTGAAAAAAATATTGTTTCTCCAAAAGATTTTATGGGCAAAACGATTGTGTGCGCCCAAAACCAGGGGATAGTAGAACTAAAAGCAGTTGCATTAAAATATGGGATTCCACTTGATTCAATCAATTTTAAGGAGCACACCTGGAATAATATTGATATTACGAATGGCAACGCTGACGCAATGACCGGGTATAGTTCAGTAGAAGTTTTACTACTGAAAGAGAGGGGGTAGATGTAAATATCGTTAGCCCTGCAAGCTTCGGAATTGACTTTTATGGTGATGTAATTTTCTGTTCTGAAAAAACACTCCAACAACAGCGGGATGTAACAGATTGTTTTTTACGGGCCAGCTTTGCCGGTTGAAAATATGCTATGAAAAATCCCCGGGGAAATAGCAGATTATATTCTCACTATGCCTGGTGTAAAGGAAAGGGGCGTTACTAAGAAAGACTTGCTATTTAAGGCAAGAGAAATGAGATCATTGCTATTGCCTACTGTGGTAGAGATGGGCCATATGAGTGTGGGTAGGTGGCAAGATATTTTGGATATCTATAAAAGTCTGAACCTTATGGCGAACGATCAAAAAATTGATGGATTTATTTACAACCAGCAAAAGGCAACTGAAGAAAATTTATTAGAACGGGCGCTGATCATTTTCGGAATTGTCGTTATAATTCTGGCTATACTATTTGCATATAGTATTTCGCTGAAGAGGGCGGTGAAAAAGCGTACTACAGAACTGGAAAGTGAAATCGTTAAACGAAAAAAACAGGAAGCCGGCCTGGAGAAAATGTCTCGAGAACTCCAGGTAAGTAACAATGAACTTCAGCAATTTGCCTACCTCACTTCTCACAACTTAAGGGCCCCGTAACAAACCTTAGAAGCCTTATAAAATTATTCGACAAAGAAAGTCTTACAGAAAAAACAAACTTTTTTTTGATAAGATGGAATTCAGCGTAAACAATTTTAATCAAATGCTTTCTGACCTTAATGAAATACTTTCTGCAAGAAAAAGAGAAATAAGCAGCGTTACCATGTTGGACTTTGAGCAGGAATTATAGCATGTACTCAAATCTATTAGCCAAACCGCTATGGAGCAGGACTTAAAGCTCGTGCACGATTTTAAGCAGTCAGTTAAGGTTCTTTGCTCGCAAGAGGTTTTGCAGAGTGTGTTACCAAACCTTATCAGCAATGCTATTAAATATAAAAAGCAGGGAACTTCACCAGAACTGTTTTTACAGTCGGTCATCTTAGATGAGTTTATCATTTTAAGGGCAACTGATAAGGGCATCGGGATTAACCTGGATAAACATGGGGAACGGCTCTTCAATCCGTATCAGCGCTTTCAACCAACAATAGAGGGTAAGGGTTTAGGTCTTTACCTAATTAAAACGCAAGTAGAAAAGATGGGCGGAAAAATAAGCGTAGAAAGCAACGTGAATGAAGGAACAACTTTCAGTATCTATTTTAGACAAAACCCTTAGGATGGAAAAGTCTCCAGTTGATATTTTGCTGATTGATGATGATGAGATCAATAACTTTTTGAGCAATGAGCTTATCAAGCTTTATGAGCCAGCGGTAAAGATTGAAAGCATTTTATTTGTTGAGAAAGCCATGCAGTATTTAGAAGAGAAATTAAATAGAAACCAGCCCTTACCAGATATTATTTTGGTGGACATCAATATGCCTAATTTGAATGGATGGGATTTTATGGAAGCCTTTGAAAAAATGGATGCTGCTGCAATAAAAAAAGTGAAGGTTTATGTGTATAGCTCATCTATTTATTACAAAGACATTGAAAAGGTAAGGAATTATAAATCTGTAATTAAATTAGTTACCAAGCCATTTACAGACGATATGATTGCAGAAATTTTGGAGGTATAGGGAATAGTTACTACAGCACAAAATATCGAATAGCAAGTTCATAACCCTTTAAGCCCAGGCCGCTGATAACCCCGACCGCCTTGGCTGATACATACGATATCTTTCTAAATTCTTCCCGCCCAAAAATATTTGAAATATGCACTTCCACTACTTGTGTAGTTATGGCCGCTATTGCATCGCCGATAGCGACCGAAGTGTGTGTATACCCACCTGGATTGAAGATAATGGCATCCGCACTAAAACCTTCCTTCTGAATTTGGCTTATCAATTCACCTTCTACATTACTTTGAAAATACGAGAAAGAGATGCCAGGAAAAATGTCTTGAAGCTTTACCAAATAGTCTTTAAAAGTTTCGGTGCCGTACACTCCAGGTTCTCTCGTACCAAGCAAATTTAAATTTGGACCATTAATGATGGCGATATTCATAATCAGACCTTTTTTACATTAAGTGATACTGCTTATTAATTTGCATTTATGCCTGAGAGGGTAATTTTATCATTCCGATAAACTCGTCAAAAAGATACCGGCTATCGTGCGGACCCGGGGTAGCTTCAGGATGGTATTGAACTGAAAAGGCTTTCTTATTTTTTATGCGAATACCTTCTATGCTTTCATCGTTTAGATTCACATGTGTCACTTCAATATTCTCATTGCTTAGTACAGCTTTGGAGTCTATGCCAAACCCATGATTCTGGGTGGTTATTTCGCTTTTACCGGTTATAATATTTTTTACAGGGTGGTTTAAGCCCCTATGCCCATGGTGCATCTTGAAAGTAGGTACATCGTTCGCAAGCGCCAACAGTTGATGACCAAGGCATATCCCAAATAAGGGTAGGTCAACATCTAAAATTTGTTTCACCGTCTCTATAGCATAACCCATGGGTGCTGGGTCGCCGGGTCCATTGCTGATAAAATAACCATGAGGTGAAAATTCCTGCATTTCTGCAAAGGAAGTTTTTGCATTGAATACCTTAACGTACGCCCCACGCTCAACCAGGCAGTTTAAAATATTCTTTTTCACGCCAAAATCCATCACTGCTACCCGGAGTTGGCTATCCTCACTACCAAGGGTGTACGTTTCTTTAGTGCTAACAACAGAGGCCAGTTCCAGCCCATCCATCGACGGCACATCAGCCAATTGCTTTTTCAGCTTTTCAATATCACCTTCTTCTGAAGATAGAATGCAGTTCATGGCACCCTTGGTACGCACGTGTTCAACCAAAGCCCTGGTATCTACCCCATCTATCGCCACAATGTTTTGATCTTCGAGATATTGCTGCAAGGAATTGTTAGATAAAAAGCGGCTGTACTTTTCTTCCAGATTCCTGCCAATTACGGCTTTTACCTTTACACTATTGCTTTCTACATCTTCCGGCTTTACACCATAGTTGCCTACATGAACCGTATTCATAATAATTACCTGCCCAAAATAGCTGGGGTCTGTAAATACTTCCTGGTATCCGGTCATACCGGTGTTGAAACAAATCTCGCCGGTAGCAGTACCGGTTTTACCGAAGGCGCTTCCGTGAATGACGGTGCCATCTTCCAAGATCAAAATTGCTTTATTCCCGTTCATGGCTAAATTTATTATCCTGCAAAGAAAATGATTTGTCGCTAATATCGAATACAAAAAAAAGCAAACTATTTAAAGTTTGCTTTTAATATAAAATTCCAGGTTCATTTTGAAAACTAAGCTTCTTTGTCAGGTGCAGTTTCACCAGCTGCGTCCTGAGGAGCATCGTTGGTTCCCTCTGCACCGGCTTCATCTTTGGCAGCTTTAGTGGCCTTCTTCTTTGGAGTGTCTTTCACTTCGGTAGAAATTACTTCCGCTGTTTCAATTTCATCTTCAGCACCTTCAGCTTTCTTTTTGCCAGCACCGCTACGACGTGTTTTCTTAGCTGGTTCAGCAGCTTCAGGAGCCGTTTTACCATATACATCATTAAAATCTACCAATTCAATCATAGCAATCTCTGCGTTATCACCTACACGAGCCCCAAGTTTGATGATCCGGGTGTAACCACCAGGACGGCCGGCAACTTTGGGAGCAACAACCGTAAACAATTCTTTAACGGCGTATTTATCATTAAGATAGCTGAACACAATTCTGTGGTTGTGAGAAATAGCCTCTTTACTTTCTGTCGCTTTTGTTTTAGTAATTAGCGGCTCAATATAGCTGCGTAGTGCCTTTGCTTTGGCAAGGGTAGTAGTGATTCTCTTGTAAGTAATCAACTGGCAACCCAGGTTCATCAATAGTGCTCTTCTATGAGAAGCTGTTCTACTTAATTTGTTTCCTTTATTTCCGTGACGCATGACTTTGTTGTTTTATAAACCTGTACCGTGTCAGGAATTACAGGTTTCGCCCGAGGGCATGGTTAAATTGTTTACTGCTTTCAAATAGCTTTTTTTGCTATTAGCAAGTTATCAGATTAGCTAATTGGCAAATTAATTATTCATCATCAAGTTTCAACTTGCTCAGGTCCATTCCAAAGCTTAAGCCTCTTTCGTGCAATACCTGGTCAATTTCACTCAATGATTTTTGGCCAAAGTTTCTGAACTTCATAAGATCTTCCTGCTCGTACTGAACAAGCTCACTCAATGAATTAATCTTAGCAGCTTTTAAGCAATTGAATGCACGTACAGAAAGATCCAAATCTTCCAGCGGTGTCTTCAACATCTTACGAAGTTGCAAAGTTTGTTCGTCTACCAGGTCTTCTTTTTTGTCTTCTTTAGTATCGAAAGTGATGTTTTCATCAGTAATGATCATCAAGTGCTGGATCAGGATCCGGCTGGCTTGTTTCACCGCTTCTTCAGGATGAATGGTACCATCTGTAATTACATCAATTACCAACTTTTCAAAATCTGTACGTTGTTCTACCCTTGTGTTTTCGATAAGGTATTTTACGTTTTTGATTGGGGTAAAAATGGCATCCACAGGGATATATCCAAAATGAGAACTCTTCTCTTTGTGCTCTTCTGCAGGAACATAGCCGCGGCCTTTTCCGATAGTAATTTCTATATCGAGTTTGGCACTGCTATCTAATGTGCAAATCAACAACTCAGGATTCATTACTTCGAAAGCGGGAGTAACCTCCCCAATCATACCAGCAGTGAATTCTGTTTTATTTTTGATAGAAAGCGTAACTTTCTCTGTATTCACATCATGGTCAACAATGGCCTTAAAACGAACTTGCTTAAGATTCAGGATGATTTCGGTTACATCTTCGGTCACTCCTTTCACAGTAGCAAATTCATGATCGGCACCAGAAAGGTTGATACCGATAATTGCATGACCTTCCAATGAATTTAGCAATACCCGGCGAAGGGCATTGCCTATTGTAACACCGTAACCTGGTTCAAGAGGACGAAATTCGAACTGTGCTTCAAAGTCACTGGCTTTTTGAAGTACAATTTTATCAGGTTTAACAAAATTAAAAATAGCCATTTGTATTTTGTTGTTTTAAACCCCAACCCCTGAAGGGGCTTAAGGCGTATTATTAATGAATTATCTCAAATCTCCACCAGTTTCCCCTTCAGGGGGCGGAGGGGGCAGCTTTTACTTAGAATACAGTTCCACGATTAGTTGCTCCTTAATATTCTCAGGAACACTTTCTCTTTCCGGATAGGTAATAAAAGTACCTTTCAAATCACTTTCGCTCCAGTCTACCCAGCTAAATTTGGGATTCTTTCCACGAAGATTTGCGGTGATAGCAGTATTTGCTGCACTTTTATTTTTAAGACCAATTACGTCACCAGGCTGGCAACTATAAGACGGAATGTTTAGTATTTCACCATTAACAGTAATGTGCTTGTGGCTCACCAACTGGCGTGCTCCCTGGCGGCTGATAGAAATACCCATTCTGTAAACGGTATTATCTAAACGAGCTTCCAAAAGTTTGATCAGGTTCTCACCTGTAACACCCTTCTTACGACTGGCTTCATCAAATGTTTTGCGGAATTGTTTTTCAAGCAATCCATATGTGTATTTGGCTTTTTGCTTTTCTTTTAACTGCAAGCCATATTCACTAAGAGTTTTGCGCTTTTTAGTTCCACCATGCTGTCCGGGAGGGTTACTGTTTTTAGTTAACCATTTACCGTTACCGGTGATGAGTTCTCCAAATCTCCTGGAGATCTTTGTTTTGGGGCCTGTATAGCGTGCCATAATTGTAGGTGATTTTTTAGTGACGATGCAGCATTAAAAAATCGTAAAATGAATGCTACACCCGTTATAAAATATGTTTTGATATATGATATGTGATTTATGATATCTTTCTATTTGAAGTTCTTTAAATTCTTCAATAGGGTATCGGTTTGTTAGAAATCCGAAATCAAAAATCACAAATCACAAATCTTCTTATACTCTTCTTTTCTTTGGAGGACGACAGCCATTGTGCGGCATAGGCGTGATGTCTTTTATGCTAGACACTTCGATACCGTTTTGAGACAAAGAACGAATAGCTCCTTCACGGCCACTACCTGGTCCTTTAACTAATACGTCAACCCTTTTTAAACCTGCATCCAATGCAACTTTAGCGGCATCTGCTGCGGCCATTTGAGCTGCATAAGGCGTATTTTTCTTACTTCCTTTGAAACCCATTTTACCTGCAGATGACCAGGCGATCAACTGACCTTGCTTATTGGTTAAACTAATAATGATGTTGTTAAAACTTGCAGTGATGTGAGCATCGCCATGAGCGTCTACTTTTACAACTCTCTTTTTTGCGGCTGCCTTTCCGCCTTGCTTACCGCCTTGTGCTTTTGCCATAAATTTTGATAAATAGGTAATCGTTGTTTAAAAATAATCGGTTTTACCGAAGCTGAAATAACCCTCCTGCTGACTTAAACGATCCGGCGCTATTTCAAAAAAATCAAGCCATATGTAAATGACGAATTACGAATGGTGAAGTACGAATTTTTGAAACGCTCAATATTCGCCATTCTACACTCGTAATTCGAAACTATCAATTACTTCTTAGCCACTTTTTTCTTTCCTGCAACTGTCTTGCGCTTACCTTTTCTTGTACGACTATTTGTACGTGTACGCTGACCACGAAGTGGTAAACCCTTACGATGGCGCAGACCACGGTAACAAGCAATATCCAACAAACGCTTGATGTTCATTTGGGTCTCACTACGCAAAGCGCCTTCTGTCTTAAACTCAGAATTTATGATATTACGAATGGCTGTTTGCTCATCATCATCCCACTGGTTCACCTTTTTATTGATATCGATACTAGCCTTGTTTAAGATATAAACTGCAGTAGAACGTCCAATACCATAAATGTAGGTTAAACCTATTTCACCCCTTTTATTTTTTGGTAAATCTATACCGGCAATACGAGCCATAGTTTTATTTTAGATTTTTGATGTATGATTTTTGATTTTTTTGAAATATGTTGTATGCATTTATTTCACACATCATACATCATAAATCAAAAATTTTTTATCCTTGCTTTTGCTTAAAACGTGGATTCTTTTTGTTGATAACATACAGACGCCCTTTTCTTCTAACGATCTTGCAATCTGCACTGCGCTTTTTTATTGAAGCTTTAACCTTCATTTTTATAGTTTTAATCTATTTGCTAATAGCCCGCAGCAGGTGCTGAAAGCCGTTTATAAAAATTATTTGTATCTAAAAATAATTCTACCCCTCGTAAGATCGTAAGGACTCATCTCTACACCTACTTTATCTCCCGGAAGTATGCGAATGTAATGCATCCTCATTTTTCCAGAGATGGTAGCCAATATTTCGTGCCCGTTTTCCAGTTTAACTTTAAACATAGCATTGCTCAACGCTTCTACTATTGTTCCATCTTGCTTAATTAGTGCCTGTTTAGCCATAAATTTCGGAGCGCAAAGATAGGAGTTAATATTTAATTTGTAAACTAAATTTCCTATTATTACAGAACAAAAGCCAACTCACTATGAAAAAAGCTCCATTCTTTGCCATTCTGTTCTGCATTGGAATACTCTCATGTAGCAAGAATGAAACTCCTACCCCGCCAACAGCGGCTCTTGTTTATATGAACTCAAAACCCGGAAGTTTGTGGAATTATGAAGTGGTTAATAACACTCCTCCACCTAGCACTAGCCTTTATGGCCTTACCTCTACCTCCAAGGATACCGCCATTGGAAGCAAAAGTTATCACGTATATACAAATACAGCGACCCGGGGCAGCGAGTATTACCATATATCTGGCTCTGATTACTACAGCTTTCAAAGCTTGCCAGCGGCCTTAGGGGGTTCGAAAGTAGAAAATTTGTACTTAAAGGCAGGAGCTACAGTTGGCAGCACATGGTCTCAACCTTATAATATCTCTTTCAATTCTGTACCTCTTACAGTCACTGTAGTAAACAAGATTGAGGGGAAGGGAATTTCCAGAACGGTAAATGGGGTCAGCTATAACAACGTCATTCACGTGAGCACAAGTATTAGCGTGGCAGGGGTGCCGCCAACTGCATTGGTTACAGATATTGATTACTACTACGCTCCTAACTTTGGCCTTATTGAGAACAGCAGTAAAATAAATTTTAGTTATGTCGGAATCGTGAACAACTCTGACTTCGCTACACGCCTAAAGACTGCGACACTGCTTTAAGGATCGGTTGAACTTATTCCAACACTTTCACTTCAGTTCTGCGGTTTTGAGCCCGTCCTTCTT
>JAYTBG010000195.1:0-1689 GCA_043737055.1 Chitinophagaceae bacterium
GACAGCAACGAACAAGATTGACAGCGATAATTGCAAACGTTAAACAAGTATCTCTCATTCTAACGCATTCAGACATTCTAATAATTATATACGTAATAAGAAATAATTTGTTCACAATAGTGAAACTACAGTAGTTCCTAACATCTTTGGGTTTAAAAACAAAAGCAAGCTGTTGAGGATTTTATATCCCTATTTATGCCTTATAATATTAAAATCAACAAACCTAACTTGTAGTCAAGTTTAGGCAATATCGTGTAGACAAGCACATGCCGCCAACAAAGGTATTGCTGCAAAGGTGTGGCTGGACGTTGTTATCTTTGGCTGTGGCTCGCTATCAGCAGCGGTTCCGGCTGACGGAATTCTGTTGGGCTTTTAGTTTTTATCTTGTACTTTTAAATCAATATTGGGCAGCCGTTCCGGGCAGGACGAGCAATGATTTCCAGCCCTGCAGCAAGCACTGCCCGTTGTGTGTTGTATTGAATTGGTAACAAGCGAATAAAATAATTATAAGTTCAGCTTACAAAAATTTGCAGGAAAAATGATTAGTAATTTTAAGCCAAATTTTTTTCACAAGCTTGCCAATACAATTGCTGCTTTTGCCGCATTGCCAACTGCTTTTTTTACAATCGCCGCCACCTTCGTTGATTTAAGCAGTAGAGAGAAAATGTTTAAATATCTCGACTTTCAAAATAGTACGCTTGATATCGCATCGAAAATTCTGATTCCATTTGTTTTGGTCTATACGCTTGTTTGGCATTTATCAGACAAACGGGTCATACGCAATAAGAAACCAATCCCGAATGATAGGATTTGGTATTTCGGTATCCTGTTAAGCAGATATCTGTTTGCGATTGTTCTTACGGGTTACGGTTTGGCTAAGCTATTAGGCACTCAGTTTTCACGACCTTATCTGCTGTTTGGTACAGAATTAGGCGAACTCGACGGCAACCTGGTAACGGTTGCGTTTTTTTCCTATTCAACAGTCTATGGCAATGCAATCGGCATTCTTCAAATTCTGTGTTCCATAGCGCTGTTGTTTCGCAAAACCGCACGCTTGGCACTTTTTATTCTGTTACCTGTATTGGCTAATATTCTTTTTATTGATTTTACATTTGACGGCTGGGAAGGACCAAGGATTATTATATCAATCCTGATGTATATAATACTCTTTAACCTTTATTGTGATTACAAAGAAATTAAAGCATTTTTTTTGACGCCCCAAAGTGCGCTACCGGGTAATAAAAGCGTTCCGTCCCTTATAAATTACAAATTAAGGCTTCCATTAAAGTTGGTATTAATCCTGTGTGTCATTTTTCTCCCTTTTAATGATCTTTACCGAACTAAGAAAGCGTTTACTTACGCACCGGGTTACTCTGCCGTACTTGATGGAGCCTGGTACTCCGATAAAGTAGAGCAATACAATGACAGCCTTAATCAATTTCAGGATGGCAAAAATAAAATTAGTTTTTTTGTAGGCGACCAGGCAGCTATTGTGAAACGTTTAGGTGAAAGCGTTTGGTATTACATAAACTTTGACGCAGCCAACAAGGGAAACTTTGAGATGATGGCGATGAATGACAGTCTTGGCACCAAGCCCATTAAAGGAAAGTATTTTTTACCGGATAAAAACAGCCTGAAGATAGTTGGGAAAGAGGGTGAAGACAGTATCCGATGGTTATTCACAAAAAG
>JAYTBG010000196.1:0-1688 GCA_043737055.1 Chitinophagaceae bacterium
TTGCCGGTTCTCCTCCGTTACTAACTTTAAAAACAGATCCAAATTATTTGATTTATGAAGTTCCCAGCTTTGTTAGCATTTATCATCTTGTTTAATCTCGATGGTAAATCTGAGGTACAAGTAGATTCGTTTCAGAACATTAAATTGAAAAGAGGGGTTTACTTTTCCTTCGAAGAAATTAAAAACCAAAACCCATCGTTTTTCGGCCCACTCGTTATAAGCGAACGGACAAAACGAAATATTTTATTAATGGGAGGGGGAAAGTATGTTTTCGAATCTTCAGCTATGACTACAGCTATATTTAAAAGAACTAAAAAATATTTTATTGGAGTTTCCGACGGGGAGGCGTTTTACATATCAGATAAACTGACTGGTGGAGGTGTGCAGGGTATGACAAAATGTTTGCTATCAGGACCATTTTTAGTAGCTCCGATACAAGGAAATGCGGCACAATACACCGGAGGAGGAATCATTCCATCTTTAATTAAAGTGGGACAAGGATTTTTGATTAACGTCAACACCGGCATTTCCGATCGCATATCTGAACAACTTCTAAAAAGTCTTTTAAAAAAATATCCCCGATGCTACGTCAAATATAAGAGGCTAGACAGTCTTTTAGAGTTCACCATTCCTATAATCAATGACATTAATAAGGAGATAACACAATGAGTCTACCCCAACGAGTACGACAAGAGTTTAAAATGGAATTTAAACCCTACCGTCTTGAATATGCCGGGGCATTTGCACAAATGCGCAACAACCCCCAGGTGTTGAACAATGGTTACGACAAAACACCCAACCCATTTACAAAACAAGATGCCACTGATTACATCAATCTTTAGCTCGACAAAAAACAGCCGGAAAGATTTTTTATGTTTTACGAAAATCAACTGGCAGGCAAAATAGGTATTACGATTCAGGACGATGTGCAAAGACTGTGTGCGGAAATTGGTTATTTCATTGCAGAGCCTTTTTTGGGCAAAGGTTTAATTACGCAGGCTATTGCAAAACTGACCGAGTATACATTTGCTACTTTCGACATTGTTAGAATTGTCGCCGGTTTTTTTGACTTTAATAAAGCATCCATGAAAGCGTTCGGAAAAAACGGGTATTACCTGGAAAGTATCAGGAAGAAAGCCGTCATAAAAAACGGTCAGATTATGGATGACTATATTTGGGTGAAGCTGAAAGATTGATGCCGGCAGGCGGCACGGGTTAGCTCAGGATCCGCTTAAGTTGTTTGTGCGTTTGTTGCTTTTAGCGATCTAGCTTTGCTTCACACTTCCATTGAAGATAGGTTCTGATATCAAAGGAAAACGGAAGTCTGTCCATTTGGGTGGTTGAGGTGAAAAGGGCTTTCACTTTTTCCTCGCTATCATAAAGCTGCGGTCTTCTTTTGCGAAACCAACTTTTGGATAATACTCCATTGCTGTTGGCACAGATAGCAACAGGATCATTGATTGTTCTCCCAACTTTTCTTTTGTCAGCTTGATGAGTTGTTTGCCAATACCAGACTTTTTGTATTCGCTCCTAACGGCCAAATCGGCCAGGTAACAACTCCACACCCAGTCTGTAATGCAACGGGAAACTCCGACCAGCAAGTCGCCAGCCCAGGCGGTCACAATTAAATTTGAGTGCTGGTACATTTTATGAATTTGTTCTTTATCGTTGGTAGGCCGCGGGAGCCC
>JAYTBG010000197.1:0-10377 GCA_043737055.1 Chitinophagaceae bacterium
TCACTACTTATCTTTTTTTTATTTAGGCCCCAACAACCCATAAAAATTCTGGGCATCACTATTTGGGGGGTGCTACCAGCTATGCAAAATCGTTTTGCAAAGGAATTAGCTGAGAGCCTAAAAACACAATACCTGCAGCCCGAATCTATAAGCTCTTATCTTGACAACGAAGAGCTCTTAAAGCAACTCACTCCCAAAATAGAAAAATATGTAGATGTGTTTCTCGAACAAAAACTTCCGGAAACTTTTCCGCTGCTGGCCAAACTCATGGGAGAAAAAACACTGGCTAAATTCAAAGTCGCTTTTTTAACCGAGGTAGAAGTCATTTTCCCTGCGCTGATTAAGAATTATTCCAGCAAAGTTTTAGCAGATCTGCAACCCTCTCTAAGAATAGAACAGGATATCCGCTCCATTTCCACTCCCCTCTTGGAGAAAGTCTTCCGTAAAAAGGCTTCATCGCAACTGACCGCATTTAAACTGATTGCTGCATTTGCAGGGGCCGTGATGGGGTTAGTTCAGTGGCTGCTAATTTCGCTCGTGGGGTAAAAGTCGTACCAATGTACATTTAAGAACGATTTCATTTTCTTAAACAACAACACTGCCGGTTAGACCCTGAGCACTAGCTTTCAGTGGCATGTTTTGTCAACAACCTTTTTTCTTAAATCAACATCGATTGGCAACCAAAATAAATTGCGAACTCTAACGCAAAGCCTTGATATTTTATGTTGCCAAATATTGGTTAGTTGAAACGCCAACAACGTTGGTGCAGGTACCCATTAAATTGTACCACGCCAGCTTGAAAGTTCCCACGTTACCTGCCTGAAACTGAACTGGCAGTCCGGCAATTTGATGTAGCGTTTTTAGGGCGTAAGTAAAGAAACATAAATTGAGAACATGCCCGAGTTGCATGAAGGGATAATTTTTTAGCATTGAATGAAATCCTGAATGCGTACTATTCCATAATCCCTCACCTTCTACAGCCTAACCAAAACCAAAAACTGAAAGCGACAATGAAAAAAGTACTCATGATTTGTTCCCTTTGTTTTGCACTGACTGCCTGCAAAAAGACGGTAAATATAACAGACACCGTAACCGTTAATCAAACAGTTGATTTAAAACGAGGACTCACTGCATATTACCAATTCAGTGGAAACGCAAATGACAGTAGCGGAAATAGTAAGCACGGAACTCTGATAAACGGCACCAGTTTTACCACAGATTCAAAAAATAAGACCGCAAGTGCTGCAAATTTTGATGGCATAAATGACTACATAAATGTAACGGATGCGACTAATTATTTTCCTAGCTCCAAAATGAGTATTTCGTTCCAAATAAATTTCAGAAATACCTCCGTCAGATCTGCCATTCTATCTAAGACAGCGTTTGCTACTCCTTCCTCGGTTTCCTGGGGCGTCGATTTAACGAATAGATTGAGTTTTACATCACCAGACCTAAATCAAAATTGTGGCACCTGGATAGACAACCCTTCCTACCATTTGTATTCTACAAACACTTTTCAAACCAACAGCTGGTATCATATTACCATTATCTACAACCAAGGGGTGGAATTAATGTACATCAATGGTGCTTTAAACTCGGCCAAAATTAGTAACTCCTCCTCCCTGAACCAGTGCACAGCAGCCAATTTATAAATTGGAGGTTGGTGGCAGAATGATGTCATTTCTATCAATGGAAAGTAAGACGAGCTAAGGTTTTATAATCGCATTTTGGGCGAAAACGAAATAGAAAAACTAGGAAGTGAGATTAACTAATTTTAGTAAAGTGGTAAAGTAATAAAACAGGGTAGCCGAAAGCTACCCTGTTTTATTAAAAAGCGCATTTTTGACTTTTATTTAATTGCTCCTGAATTTTTCAGTTAATCGGCGGCCGATCTTGGGGATGAAACGTACAGGGAAAACTGAGATTAAGTTATATTAGATAAGCTAAAGACTGTCGCTTATATTCTTGCATCCAACCTAAAATTTTATCTGATCAGCATTTTTTTGTTTCAGGAATAGTACATAAGGGATTCTTATCATTCCCTGAATATAAATATAACAAAATGCAAACATCAGTCGTAATGAAAAACCATTACGGTCTGCAAAGTTTTTAAAGAGTCCAAATAACAGAGACAGGTTTTTACGCTTAGCAACTATGTTGAAATAATCTTTGATAAAAATTGGATCCGGCTTTACGGCCTCGTTGTATTGAGTGATGCATGCAGGCATTCCTTTCTCATAGAAGAGATTTACGCAGTCAATTACCCTGCTAACTTCCGGAGTGAATATTTCAACTATATGGTTATGTGGAAGTCCCCAGTATTTAAAATCATATCTAACGGATGCAAAAGATATCCCTTTAGCCCGACTAAGCAGCTGGATGCTAGAAATCGGCTCTTTTAACCAATCACTTGTAAGCAACCAGGTTATGCCGCTTGACGTACCGATGAATAAGTTACAATATTTAGCAAGCTCTGCATTCTCTCTAAATGAAATCGTATTTGCAACGATAATCCTTTCGTGTTGCACAGGCAGGTTAAGATGCGTTGATAAGACGATTACCATGTCGGGATAAATATCAAGAAGCTGTTCTGAGATTTGAACAGCAATATCTGGGGTAATAAACGATTGCCCACTGCCTGGAGTGCATTCGAACATCACTATTTTGGAATATTGTTTAAGTCGATACCTAGCAGCAAAGTCAGCAGCATTACTAATTTCACCAGCAGTCAAATGTATGTGCGGCGTTACATCTTTTATTTTATGCGGATAGCTCCTTAACAGAGTGGAGCGAATGGTGCCGTCAAAGAAGTGCGCATTATGAGGGAAAAATTGAGTGCTGAAAATGTGATCGTATTTAGATTCTGCACCAGATAACTTTAAGCTTTCCTTGAGCGCATACCAACTCGAAAACATAGCTTCTCTCACACTCTTTACCGGCCATATTTCCACCACATCAACAAATTGATTGTTTCTGAGAACCTGTGAGGCAAGATTGCTTATTATCCAGGTTAGTTCACACCCGGGATAATCTAGTTTTATTTGCCTCGCTACAGCAGTAACGTAAAGACAATCGCCGTTGGAAACAAGATGTACTAATAGAATTTTTTTTTGCTGGCTAGTACGGTTTTGCATAAGCGATATTATTAATATTGTCGCTCCACTAAGCTCTTCAAGGTGTTGTTGATAGCGTCAATGCATTTGTTCCGTTCAAGGTTTAATATTGCTAGTTTTTTCACCACAGTATTTTTCTCTTCCGGCGCTACAGCTTCAAATTCATAGACCTTCTCCTGTTCGTGCCACAACTTGCAGTTTACATCTGCTAACTTGTAAAACACTTCTCCAATTTCGCCGGTGATTTCACCAACCTCATTCCCCTCCTTTTTGTAAACTTTATTTGCAGCAAATGTCAATCTCGATGCCGGGACCTCACCTGAAAATGCCATCGAAACATACTCGTCAATCTCAGCCTGCAGTTGATGTGCCTGGGCGCTAAGATTCTGAAGCCTGCCTACATCTTCGGTATGGTATTCTTTCAACTTCACTATTGTGAGTTTGTCGCAAAGCATGCCTAATGTTTCTGCCATGATTATTTTTTAAAATGAAAAGGTAATCTTACTTATTGCATCATAATTTGTGAAAGCTGGCTAAATGAGGTGCGAGGCCTCCACCCAATGGAATGCATTGTTGCAGAATCGCTTACCAATACTGGATATTCTGCTTTAAAACTGTGACCCGGCAGGACGACATGATCTTGCCAACTTTTGCCTGCTATTTGAAAGCAAGCAGTTAACCAATCTTCGATAGAATAAGTAATGCCTGTACCAATAGTTGCTTCGCTTACTCTATCCTGGGTTACAAGAGTAAATATGCCTTCTGCAATATCTCTTGAGTATGCCCATTCTTTTTGAACGCTGATATCTCCGATTGTTATTTTCTCTTTGCTGCCGGACATTATCCTTTTAGCTGCCTCAGCAATTACTTTGCTCATGTGATGTTCCTTTCTCATGGGGCTTTCATGATGGAAAAGATAACCAACATAGGTTGATAGTCCCACACTTCTAAAATATCGTGCTGCATAAACAGATTGTATTCTGCTCATGGAATAGGCGCTATTTGCCTCAAAGGCATCTGTCTCCCGGATCGGTTTACCAAGATTTTTAAATTGCAACCCACTTCCAGTAATAAAAACCTTTGCAGAAGGTGCAAACCGTCTAGCTGCTTCCATAATGTAAATGGTTCCGCTATTGATCGTAAGATTGTTCTCGTAAAGAACTTCATGCCGGGTGGATGAATTAGCTGCAAGGTGAAAAATATAATTCGGTTTCACCTCACCTATTAGCTGTTCGGTAAAGGGCTGATCAGAAACTGAACCCTGGAGCCACTCACCAGAAGTCCTTGAAACTCCAACTACTTCGATTGCCCTTTGTTTGCAGATCTCAGACAAGAAGAATCCATCCTGACTGTTAATACCAAATATTATCGCCTTCAATGTTTTAGATTTTTAAACCACTGGTCTTGTACGAAAATTCCATTCAGGTAGGTATCAGCGTATAAAAAATATCCGTAGGACGAAAGCAACTCTTCAATTCGCCTATCCTTAGGCTTGATGTGGTTGAGGCTGTAGGTGCATGTTTCGGCGCAAATGATAGGAATTGGATATTTTTTATAATCCAGTTGTGAAAGCACTTCAAAATCAAGACCCTCGATATCAATAGATAAAATATCCGGACAATTTTGAAAATTTTCTTCTATAATTTGATTGATTGACATAAGGGGAACCTTGACTGTCTTGATAAGTTGGTTACCGCTCGTTTGACGGATTGCTGCCTCTTCCTTACTAAAAGTGCTAACACTTTTTTCATCAAAAATAAAAAACTCTGCTTCCCGCTCTCCTGTGAAAGTTACCCCAATATTTAAGACTTTATCTTTTGGCCTTGACCTTTCTATGAAGGAAATCTGCGAACCATCCGCTTCTACCAAAACGCCCGTTGCTCCACGCAGATAAAACTTGTACGTGTTGTTTCCTTCCCAAGGATGGCAGACACCTAGCTCAAGATAAGTAGGTTGTAATATTCCTGCCTGGAATAATAAGTTATTAATAATTGCATCCTCTCCAGCCTGCGAAAATGTGTTTCTACCAAAGAACTGGTAGCCGCGGTAGAAAATCCAGTTTTTTAAGCTCTTTATCATAACAATTCTTCTTCTATCTATACAATTTCTATTTCTGGCAAAGGGAAGATGAACTTACCTCCTTGTTCAATGTATTCTGTCTCTCTATCAAGGATAGAGTTCTTGAAATGCCAGGGCAAAACAAAGAAATAGTCCGGTTTCATCTTGCGAGCTTCTTTCTCCGAAATAATGGGAATATTGGTGCCTGGAGTAAATGATCCGAACTTTTGTTCATTGACTTCGGCGATATAAGGAATGTGTTTGCTGGTTATGCCGCAAAACTGCAATAACACATTCCCTTTCGTTGATGCTCCATATCCTATTATTTTTTTTCCATCCGCAGTGAGAGCTTCAATGAGATCTAAAAGGTTTTTACGATGCTTAAATACTCTTTCCTCGAAATCCCTATAAGGCTTAGGTGTGTCAAGACCCATATCATCCTCTTGTTTCAACATCCACTCAATAATGGGAGTATTTGAAATTAGAGCAGAGGCACTTTTGCAAGCGGTTACCGCAAAACTCCCCCCATTAATACTATTCATTTGTACATCAACTACTCGCATACCACAGCTATCCAACAAATTTTTTACAACTTTAAAAGAGTAAAATTCAAGGTGCTCATGGCATATAGTGTCATAAGAATTTGTGCGAAGCATACTTGGCATATAGCTTTGTTCAAAATGCCAGATTCCGTCATCTGACAAACAATCTTCTATATCTTTTACAAACGTAACTGGGTTTTCCAGGTCGTAAAACATTGCAATGGATGTGATGACTTTAGCCCTGTCTTTAGGAAAAAAAGACCTGAAAACCTCCTTTGAAAAAAAATCAGGAATCAACTCGATTCCGTCTGTATAATATTCCCTGAATTTGTTACCGGTGGGATCGATACCTACTTTCTTAAAAGTTCCTACATAAGCCTTTAATGAGGTGGCGTCATTGCTCCCAATATCAATCACGAGATCATCGTTAGAAATGGAAACCATTCTTTGGAGCGTATGAATTTTATTTGTTAAGTGCCTAACCATGCTACCGTTTAAACCTGAACGGTAGCCGTAGTTATCTCCATACATCTCGTCCAGGCTATAAGATTGTTTCATTTGCAGCAATCCGCTATCTGGGCACCAAACCAAATCGAGTGGGCCTTTAGTGATTTTTTCTTCTTTGGAAGTGGGAAAAACACCTGTGAGATATTGCTCACCTAGCGAAAGCACCGTCATTAAATTTGTACTACCACTAATGCGACATTTGGATATTTCAGAATACATTACAGGACAATTTTAATTTAAAAGAATTGACAGCTTGTGTGGAAATTGTTTCATGCAATCCCGACGAAATTAAAACAATTTGTTTTAAATATTCAACCAGCTTCTGGAGAGTATAAAAAATCAGTTAATATTGTTGATCCTTACTTTTGAGAAGTAGCAGGTGCTAATATTGGATCAATGTCACAAATAAGAAAGAGAAGTTTAAAAGCTGCCACGTGGATTTACCTGGGTTTTTTTATTGGTGCTATAAACACTTTTTTACTTACCCATAAAAACTGGTTTGAGCCGGGGGAGTACGGCCTGTCGCAAAGCCTGATTCAGGTGGGCTTGCTGTTGTTTGCATTTTCAACACTCGGTGTCACAACTTATCTATATAAATTTTTCCCATATTACGAGGATAACACAGACCCGAAATCAAACGACTTGCTTGGCATAGGCCTGATCGTCTCAGTTTTTGGGTTTATCATAACTGCTACCTCGGTCTATGTCTTTGAATCCATAATAATCCAGAAGTTTAGTACGAACTCTCGCTTGTTGGTAGAATATTTTTATTGGACGATTCCGTTCGGCTTTTTCATTCTCCTATACAATATTTTAGAAGCTTACTCTTATGGGTTTCATAAAGGCGTACTTACAAGTTTGCTTAAGGAAACAATCCTAAGGCTGTTTACATTTGTAATACTGCTGTTGAAAATATTCGGCTTCATAAGTTTCAAAACCTTCATAATACTTTACTGCCTTCAATACGCTTTGATCACCTTCATTCTTGCACTTCATCTCTACGGAGAAGGAAAACTTTGGCTCACTTTTAAGGTAAGTCGGGTTACAAGACGATTTAAAAAGAAGATAGTAACAATAATGCTATTAACCTATCTCGTAATTATCGTTGGCACTTTAAGGGGTAGCATAGATGCACTCGTTCTTGCGTCCAAAATTAATCTCAAAGCTGTTGGTATTTTTGGCCTTGCATCCTACATGGTAGTCCTGCTGCAAGCTCCCTTCAGAAGTATAGTGGCTGTTACTATTCCTGTTTTGTCCCGAGCCTGGAAACAAAAAGACCTGCGGGAGATACATCGTATTTATAAACGATCATCTATCAACCTGCTAAGTTTTGCGCTGTTTGTATTTTTTTGCATCTGGCTTAATCTTACTCAGGCCATTGAATACTTTGGCATTAACCCGGAGTACCTCGAGGCCAAATGGGTTTTCTTCTTGCTGGGCCTGGTTACAATTATCGAAATGGGTACTGGTGTAAACGGCCAGATCATTGGCACTTCCTCTTACTGGAGATTTGAGCTCTGGACAAGCCTCTTACTGACTACATTGATAATTCCTTTGAGTTATTTCCTCACTACGAAATACGGTCTTATCGGCCCTGCGATCGCAAATTTGGTATCGTTTAGTGTCTATAATTTTGTGAGGTACTTTTTTTTATGGAAGCGATTCGCAATGCAACCTTTTTCAAAAAAAACAATTGAGGTAATTTTATTGGCAGTAACCGCATACATGATGGTTTCCCTGTCCCTCGGAAATACCAAGGGGCTTTTCGGGCTTGTAATTCGCACCTTCGCCTATGCTATCCCCTTCGGACTCGTAGCTTACTATCGCAATATTTCGCCAGACCTCAAACCAATTGTTCACTCCGTACTTAAGCGCACCCGGCTGCGAAAATGATCATTGGTTTTTAAAGAAAGTTTAAAAATAATTGTAGCGCCTGCTTTTTACTATCATCTAGTGTGTAATGGATGTTCCTCGTGTAATATTGAACGAGGTCATACTCCGGAAAGTCGACTGAAGCCGCAATTTTTTCCAGGTGGCTTAAACCGAGCCCTGTTGCTTTATTAAATTTTCGTTCAAAAAATTCCGGCAGCTTCTTATTGGCCACCCAGGCAGCAAAAATAAATGGGAGCCCGGTCATTTCTATCCATGCACTTGCCAGGTCGTAAATATAGGTAGAGTGTTGTCGTTGTTTTAATGCCCGATCGCCGATAACAAGTCCCGCTGTAGTACCCTTAATCTTTTGCTGGTAGCCGATATTGGTATTTACAAGTACCGGGTCAATCTGCCAATGTTGCTTAAGCAAAATTTGCAACAATGCTGCCGAGGTGCGGCTCTGGTAGTCTACCAAAATATGCGTAATCTCCTTCAGTGGCACTTCGCTAAAAAGGCAAACGCTGGCAACGGGACCGATGGCTCCGATACAATAATCAGAAATAATGTGACTTTCTTTTAATTGTGGAATCATGGCCACGGGTACCAGGCCAACATCTATCGTACCGTTCAATAGCATACCCGCAACTTTTGCTGGATAGTTAAAAACCAATTCTATTTCATCTTCCATCTCCCCTTGCTCAAATCCATATACCAGGGGTTTAGTGTTTAAATAGCTCACTGCGCCCACCCTTATTTTTCTGTCCAAAAGCTTTAAGTTATTTTCGCTGCAAATTTACTTCAATCTCAACTAACAACATGCAACTATCTCCCCTTACAGCAATTTCCCCCATTGATGGACGGTACAACAAAGCCACTAGTCAATTGGCTGTTTATTTCTCGGAGTTTGCACTCATAAAATACCGGTTACATGTAGAAGTAGAATATTTTATTATGTTGGGAGAAAAGAGATTTTTTAAAAACAATCCCAAATTAAATAACCAACTAAAACAACTTGTTCAGGATTTTAGCCTTGACGATGCGGACGCAATTAAAAACACAGAAGCCATTACCAACCACGATGTAAAGGCTGTTGAATATTTTTTGAAAACTAAATTAGAAGAACAAGGCGCCGGAGCCTTAAAGGAATGGGTGCACTTTGGGTTAACATCGCAGGATATAAATAACACTGCCATACCTATGCTCTGGAAAGATGCTATTGAACAGGAATACCTTCCGGCAGTTATCAATTTGCAACATCATTTATACCAATTGGCAAAGCAGTGGGCAGACGTGCCAATGCTGGCTCGCACGCACGGACAAGCGGCATCACCCACAAGGTTGGGTAAAGAAGTAATGGTGTTTGTAGAGCGACTGGAAAATCAAATTCAACTTTTTAGCTATATTCCGTTTACTGCAAAGTTTGGTGGGGCTACGGGCAACTTCAATGCTCACCATGTAGCCTATCCGAAATTTAAATGGATCAGATTTGGGGATGACTTCCTGGAATTAAAACTCGGCCTTCAGCGCCAGCAGTACACAACCCAAATAGAGCACTACGATAACTTAGCCGCACACTTCGATGCCATCAAACGTATCAATAATATCCTCATTGATTTTTGCCGGGATATCTGGACGTATATCAGCCTTGATTATTTTAAACAAAAAACAAAAAAAGGCGAAGTGGGTAGCAGTGCCATGCCGCACAAAGTAAATCCGATTGATTACGAGAATGCAGAGGGAAATCTTGGCATTGCCAATGCACTGTTGGAGCACCTTTCAGGAAAACTCCCAATCTCTCGCTTGCAAAGAGATTTGACAGATAGTACCGTGTTGAGAAATATCGGTGTGCCCATGGCCCATATCCTGATATCTACAGGAGCGATAGAGAAGGGACTAGACAAACTTATTTTGAACGAGGCAAAACTTAAGGAAGATCTTGAAAAAAACTGGGCTGTAGTTGCAGAGGCAATTCAAACTATCTTAAGAAGAGAAAATTATCCATCTCCTTACGAAGCATTAAAGGAATTAACCCGGGGCAAAACTTCCATTGATAAAAAGGCCATTCACGATTTTATTACTAGCTTAAAAGTAAGTGCTGCAATCAAAAAAGAATTAAAGGCGATTACTCCACACAATTATGTGGGCGTATAAGTTTATACCTTATTTTGACGTAATATTTATGTAGTACTTATGAAAATGTTGTTGTTTGTTATCCTGCTGATAGCCAATGAAGGCTATTGCCAGGTAAATCTTAACCAAGGCTTAGTTTCATATTATCCCTTCAA
>JAYTBG010000198.1:0-1683 GCA_043737055.1 Chitinophagaceae bacterium
TGGCCAGCCAAAAAAAGGAACAACAAAAAGCTGGTGACATTACGGAGTTGAGGTTGACTGGAACCACGAGCCCGGGCAACGATTCTACCGCACTTGTAGAATAACATCTGCCTAAAAAAATAGTTTTAAATTTAAAGCCGCCGAACATTACGGCGGCTTTATAATGAAAGTTTATGAAGATAGCGTTACAGCAACTTTGCCCTGTTTTTTTGGAAAAGGAAAAAATAAATCAATCTCAACTTTGGGACACTGACCTGGTTTTTAAACCCGGAGAAAAAATTCAACTTGTAGCACCCAGCGGCAGCGGCAAAACTTCGTTTATCCATTTTTTGTATGGGCTTAGGAAAGACTTTTCTGGTAGCATTCTTTTAAACGATAAAAATATCAATCAATTTTCTCCGGAAGAAACTGCTCAATGCAGAAGCAGCCAGGTAAGCATCGTCTTTCAGGACCTACGCCTGTTTCCACATCACACCGTTACCGAAAATATTGAAGTAAAGAAAAACTTACAGGCGTTTGAAAGAGCTTTACCTATTGCCGACATGGCAGAGCGACTGGGCATTGGCAGCAAACTTACACAGGCTGCTGGCATCTGCAGTTATGGAGAGCAGCAACGCATTGCTATCATTCGTGCCCTGCAACAACCGTTTGATTATTTAATACTCGATGAACCGTTTAGCCACCTTGATGAACCGAATAGTAGAAAAGGCATGGAACTAATTGACGAAGAAGTTCAGAAAAGAAATGCAGGAATTATTTTTGCGGACCTTAATGAGGTGCCTTATTTTAAAGCAGACAGGATGCTAAGACTTTAACCCTTTGGGAATGTCTGATGTATGATGTATGATGTATGATTTCGGATTGTTTTAAAGTTTAGGCAAACGGTAAAGAATTGGGGCAATCAACACATCACAAATTAGAAAATCACAAATCAAATTCATCACAAATCAAAAAATCAGAAATTATAAATCCCTTGAGGCTTACGTTTAAAAATATCGCCCTCTTCCTTAACCCAGGTCAAAACAAGGGCTCACGCATCTTGAGTTATACAGGTCTTGGTATTGGAGTCCTTTTACTGCTGTGTTCTGTACAGTTGTACATTAACATCAACCAGTTGCTAAAAGACCGTAACTCACGTAGCTCAGGCTACGATTTTATCTCAATTACCAAAAAGATTACAGACGAAACTATGGGCCAGGACCATAGTTTTTCGCCAGAGGAATTGGCAGAAATAAAAAAACAAAACTTTATTGAAGATGCAACACCACTGCTGGCCAGCAAGTTTGTTGTTTCCGCCTCCGGGGGCACGATGCTGCCCTTTTCTACAGATATTTTCCTGGAGGCTATATCCAAAGATTTTATAGATACGGTGCCGCCAGGTTTTACCTGGAAAGAGGGCCAGCAAATTGTACCCATTATCATTGCATCAGATTACCTCGAACTTTACAACACCGTGTTTGCACCCAGTCGTGGACTTCCCCAAATCTCTGGCAACAGCATCAGCGCTTTATTGGTTCAGTTGGAATGTACGGGAGTAAACGGCACCCAGGTTTTTAAAGGAAATATTGTGGCCCAAAGCGACCGCATAAATTCTGTGATTGTCCCACTTAATTTTTTAGAGTGGGCCAACAAAAACATAGCAAACATAACCAGTAGCCACCCCAGCCGAATTTTTGTAAAAAC
>JAYTBG010000199.1:0-4352 GCA_043737055.1 Chitinophagaceae bacterium
CAACGGCAGTAAGCCAGATGCTGTGCGTGCATTATGCGAAGCCGGATTAAACAGTATCCGGGTTAGCACCAACTCCGCCAGGGAACATATTTATACGCCATATTACAGGCCAAACAATTATGGGTTTGCCGATATTATAGAAAGCCTTAAAGTGGTAAAAAGCTTTGGTGGGTGGACAAGCCTGAACTATTTTGTTTTCCCTGGTATGACGGATAGCATTGAAGAGTACGAAGCGCTTAGAAACCTGATCAGGGAAACCGACTTGTGCATGATACAGTGGCGGAATTTTAATATTGATCCGGATTGGTACCTCGGCAAAACGGGTGTAGCAGACACAGGCGAGTGCATGGGCGTGAAGCAAATGATGGAGCTTATTAGAGAAGAGTTTCCCGATTTAAAGTTTGGCTACTTTAATCCATCAATGGAAAGAATAAACGGAAACTTTGAAGAAGACTTTGCACATTGAACCTGGAGTAACAAAAGCCTGGCGATATGTGAATGTAGAAATTAGTACACAAAAAACTGGCGTTTATTTTTTCTTTTATACCTGAATAGTTTGGTACGATATTGTGATGCTAGGAAGTCTAAAAAACTCTAAAACATGAAACAAACTATTCTAAACGCAAAAATGAAACTTTCAATGTTGTTTACTTCCTTACTCCTAAGCATTGTTGCTTTGGCGCAAGACGAAAAGAAGCTAGACATTGATATTAACACTAAGAGTGATGATTCGAATTTTTTGATGCAGCCCTGGGTTTGGGTTGTTGGGGGAGCGGTTTTCATTCTACTTTTAGTAGCATTACTCAAAAGTAATAAGAAGTAATAAAGACAAGTAATCACGTAAATATGAAGGGCTGTTTGATTTCAAACAGCCCTTCATCATTTTAGAAACTTGTGTGGTCACTTGTGCTCTCCATAAATATCTCTAAGGGTGTCTGATATCTCACCAAGCGTACAATAGTTTTCAACCGCCTCCAACACTGCTGGCATCAGGTTCTCCGTTCCCCGGGCGCAAACGGCAATGTTTTCCAGGCATTGTGCTACTTTCCCGCCATCTCTTTTTTCTTTTAATGCTGCAATTTTTTCAGTCTGCAATTTTTGAATGCTTTCATCTATTTTAAATGCCGGGGCAGTAAACGTTTCTTCTGTTAGAAACTTATTAACCCCAACAATGATCTTTTCGCCTTTTTCTATATCCATTTGATATTTGTACGCACTCGCAGCTATTTCATCTTGTATGAAACCCTGCTCTATAGCTTCCACACTTCCACCAAGAGCATCTATTTGTTCAATCAGTTTCCAGGCCTCATTTTCTACCTGTGTAGTAAGAGCTTCTACAAAATAACTCCCTGCCAGTGGGTCGGCAGTATCCGGCACACTGCTTTCAAATGCGACCACCTGCTGTGTGCGCAACGCAATTTTTGCAGCTTCTTCCGTCGGCAGGCTAAGCGCTTCGTCGTAGCCGTTAGTATGCAGAGACTGTGTGCCCCCAAGTACCGCAGCAAGTGTTTGTATGGTTACCCTGCTGATATTATTTAAAGGTTGTTGGGCAGTGAGGGTACTACCTCCGGTTTGGGTGTGAAACCTCAGCATCATCGCCTTTTCGTCAGTAGCACCAAGGTCTTTCATAATGCTAGCCCACATTTTTCTGGCGGCCCTAAACTTTGCCACTTCTTCAAAAAGGTTGTTGTGTGCGTTAAAGAAAAATGACAGGCGCCTACCAAAAACGTTAATGTCTAGACCTTTTTCAATAGCTGCTTTTACATAGGCTTTGCCATTGCTTAGCGTAAATGCAATCTCCTGCACGGCAGTACTGCCCGCTTCCCTAATGTGATAGCCGGAAATAGAGATCGTATTCCATTTTGGAATTTCTTTGCTGCACCACTCAAAAATATCTGTAATGATGCGCATGCTTGGTTTTGGTGGATAGATGTAGGTACCCCGGGCGGCATATTCTTTCAAAATATCATTCTGTATGGTGCCTGTAATTTTAGTAAGGTCTGCCCCTTGCTTTTTTGCGAGGGCTACGTAAAAAGCCAGCAGTATAAACCCGGTAGCATTAATGGTCATGGAGGTAGAAACTTCATCGAGCCTGATTCCTTTAAATAACTCCTCCATATCTTGTAAACTGTCTATTGCTACGCCTACTTTCCCCACTTCGCCGTCGGCAAGCGGATGATCGCTGTCGTAACCAATTTGTGTTGGCAGGTCAAACGCCACACTCAAACCGCTCACTCCCTGGCTTAGCAGATAATGATACCTTCGGTTACTTTCTTGTGCAGTAGAAAAACCTGCATACTGCCTCATCGTCCATAACCGCCCACGATACATAGAGCTTTGCACGCCCCGTGTAAAAGGAAATTCACCCGGCTGCACATCTGCCCCTGCTTCTACATCAGCTTTTCCATACACTTCTTTTATCTCGATGCCGGAGTCAGTATACTTTTTATTTTCAGGATGCATATCGTGCTATTTAGAGAGACTAAAAAACTAGAATATTTTTTTCGCTTCATATTGCAGAGCGTCCAATACGATACTGTTAAGCTCCGCTTTTTCCGTCATGCTGTATTCTAAAATGGTCTTGCTAAAATCCATTGAGCTTGCCTGGTTGGGTAGCGAAGCTGCCAGTTGATTCAAAATGTAAATATTCTGGTCTTTTAATTTTGTGATCGCATTCCATACCTCTTTGCTCACATATATTTGCTGGCTCACATTATACTCAAACTCCTGTTTGATCTCATTTATCAATTGGCTATGCAAAGCGGCGGAACTTTCGCCGAACGCATTCAAAGCCGAACGGCTCACGAGGTTTTTAAGCCCTGCTCTTTCTGCAAAAAGCGTCAGGCGCTCATATGCCTGTAACCGGAGTTTTAAAGTTTCATTGTTAAGGCCTAACCTCAACCTGATTTCTTCTTTCATGCCATTAAATTCAGCAAGCAACCAGGCAATAGCGATGAAGAACATAAATATACCTGCAAATACCAGGTGAAAAACAGTGACGGCAAGTAGGGTCATAAAAATAATTTTCGCTGCAAAAATAGTCATCATAAATCATTAACAAGTTTACTAGTATAAATTCCTTTTTTCGAAAATATGCAGCGCAGTAAATTTTAATTTCGTTGTATTTTTACTCAAATATTATAGCAATGAATACAGTCATTAATGTCCCGGTATCATTTACAGAAAGTGCGGTATCAGAAATAAAGCGACTTATAAACGAAGCATCCTTTGACACAACAAAATTCCTGAGAGTAGGAGTGAAGGGTGGTGGCTGCAGCGGCATGACCTACGTGCTCGACTTTGAACACAAAACAGATAAAGACGAGGTATTTGAAATAGACGGGATAAATTTTATAGTAGACCGTTCACATGATCTTTACCTAGCAGGTATGCAGGTAGATTGGCAGGGTGGTTTAAATTCCAGGGGATTTACTTTCAATAATCCCAACGCCAGCAGCACTTGCGGTTGCGGAACCAGCTTTGCGGTGTAAATGAGGTTCAACAGTTCAACGGTTCAAGAGTTCAAAGGTTGGGTAGGTTAGAAAGGAAGGGTATTAGTGTGTGAACTACCTGGAGACTGAATGGCTAGTGAGTTTTAATGAATCAACAATTTTTAAGAATGTTTAAATAAAAAACCCATCGAGCTCGATGGGTTTTTTGTTGTTAGTTTTTTGATGTATTATAATTCCGGAGCAACTTCTTTTTTCTTGACTACCACCTCGGCTGCGGCACCCAAAGGTTTGTCTTTTGCAAATTCCAATAACACCGGTGCTCCAACAAAGATAGATGAGTAAGAACCTGTGATCACACCAATCAGCATGGCAAATGCAAAACCACGGGTTACTTCGCCACCAAAAATGAACAAGATCAACAGGGTTAAGAATACTGTGAGAGATGTCATGATGGTACGGCTAAGCGTATGGTTGATCGCTTTGTTAATGATTTCTGATTTAGGTGCACCTCGCATGTCCCTGCTATATTCTCTCACACGATCAAATACAATTACCGTATCGTTCATGGAGAAACCAATAACCGTTAAGATAGCTGCAATAAAATGCTGATCAATTTCTAACGGGAACGGAACAATGTTTTTAAAGAATGAAAACACAATCAACGTTACCAATACATCATGCAATAAAGTAAAGATGGTACCAACGGAGTAACGCCAATCTTTAAACCTAATGAAGATATAGAGGAAGATCGCAAACAATGCAAATACAGTAGCCTTCACTGCGCCTCTTTTCAAATCATCTGATATACTGGGCAAAATGGTTTGAAAAGCCTGTATGTTATTTTTTGAAAAACTTTCATAAGTAGTGTTTGCTGGCAATACTTTTCTAAGACCTGCAAAC
>JAYTBG010000200.1:0-4338 GCA_043737055.1 Chitinophagaceae bacterium
CAAGTTGGTCATTAAAGTACTTACTTTCAAAAGCCTACTGACAGACCGGTATTCATCCTAAATGCATAAACAGTTGCGTATTCCTTTACACAAACGATAAAGGTCGTATCATTTGATTGCAGATCTCAAAAGATAGTAACATCCTAATGGCAGGTATAAAAGCTCTGAGTAAGCTGGGAAAATAGTGATTAAAAAAACAGTGTAGCTTTTTGATTAACAGCAAGTACGTCCAACCTTTCAAGAAAATAATTGGGGTCAACAACTATCATCTTGAAATGTTTTGGCAAAAACTTATTGTGATTACTAAAATAAAAACCATGTATGAAATTTATTAAATCTATTGTGTTTCTTTTTTGGTTTGGTACTGCAACAGCCCAACAATCAGATACCAGTTATAATTCAACGTTAGAAAAAGTACTAAGCGAAGTTGAAAAAAGATTTCAAGTCAAGTTTAACTACTACCCTAGGTTGAAAGACAAGACAGTTACTTATGCCGTTTGGCGAATGAGGTCGACACTGAAGGAAACATTGGACAACATTCTACTGCCGCTAGATTTGAACTACAAAAAAATTGATGCGACTACGTATTCGATTAGGCAATTTCAGTATCACATTAGGAGCGAACAGGAAGGGGATTTGCATTTGCAATCACTATTAGCTAAATACAGTGGTGCAAAAAACTTTGATCAAAGAAAGGTTGAGCTAAAAAAGAATATTTTAGCTACCATGGGAATCGACCTTGATAGAAAACGCGACCATCCCAATGTGGTACGAGGTTCAAAAAGGATCATGGATGGATATAGTGTCGAAAATATAGCTATTGAGACCTTTCCCGGATATTATTTAGCAGGGTCGTTATATAAGCCATTAAAAATTAAGGGACGTGTACCAGCCGTTCTAAATCCGCATGGGCACTTTCCTGATTACAGAAGTGATAGCCTTTATAATCAGGGAAGGTATAGACGAGATATGCAGATAAGATGTGCTGCCCTTGCAAAAATGGGAGCTATCGCTTATAACTATGACATGTATGCTTGGGGAGAATCTATGTTGCATACATCGGATACAAATGCTCATGCTAATGGCATAGCTATGGCTATTCAAACCTGGAATAGTATTAGGGCTGTTGATTTTCTTTCTTCTTTGGCGGAGGTAGATATTAACCAACTTGCTGTTACCGGTGCGTCCGGTGGAGGCACCCAAAGTTTTTTACTGGCTGCGTTGGATAGTCGTATTGACCTTAGCGTACCGGTGGTGATGGTATCTTCTTCTTTTTATGGTGGTTGTGCTTGTGAGAGTGGATTGCCAATTCATTCATGCGTTAAAGATTATACCAACAACGCAGAAATTGCAGCTATGGCAGCTCCGAATCCTCAACTTGTAATTTCGGATGGAGCAGACTGGACGATAAGTTTCCCTAATACCGATTACCCTTACTTGAAAAAAGTGTATGCCTTTTACGGCAAAGAGAAAAATATTGAAAGCGTATATCTGCCCAACGATGTCCATGATTACGGCCAGACTAAACGCATACCTATGTACCATTTTCTTGCAAAGCATTTTAGGTTAAACATGAACAATATCAAAAAGGCAAACGGACAAATTGACGAATCAGATATTACGATTGAAGGACCTGTCAAGCAGCTAGTATTCAACGAGCGTATACCACTCCCTGCAAATGCATTAAAAGGTCATCAAAATATAGTTAATGCATTTAAGGCATACCATCAGTTAACAGATGATTTTAAATACTACAGATAATGAGACAATAAAATTGGAAATCTTTTAATAACCACGTCAATTTATTCGTATAAAAAAATCTCTCTCAACGGTGGTGTTTTTTTATTTCACTTTAACATTTAAATTTATCCCATGGTAAAGAGGAATTTGTCTTTACTAGGCCGAAAGTTTCGCACAGCCTATTTTGTGCTTTTCTTTTTACTAGAACAGCCCTTACCTTCTATTTCACAAACATATCCCCCTGAAACACCGCTTACTTATATTGCCATGCCTAAGTTGCCAAAACCGGGCTACTTAAAAACATTTGCGGATCCCGTATTTGGGACTAATGTAACAAGGATAGGCGATGTGGGTGTTTTTTCTCCTACTACCAGGCCACGTCATCATTATGCAAAAGACCAGCCCTGGAATAGTAATGGTACCCTTATTAGAATGGATCCTCATAGAGATTTTGAAATCATAGATGCAGTTACGCTCCGTCATGTACGTACCATTCCAGCGGTTAGGGGTGCGAGTGTATGGTCTAATACAAATCCTAATTTGATTTATGGTACAAGCGTTAGCAAAAACCCATCTCATCCGGCACATAACACTTTTTATAAGCAGGATGTAACAACAGGCAAAATAACTGTGATCCAAACTTTTCCTGCATATACGGAGGTGAGCTTAGGTAGCTACGAAGGAAATATGTCTAATGATGACCGTTATGCTACCTTCCAATGCAAAAAATCTTCGGGGGATACTGAAATAATTGTTTACGATCTGGTAAACGAGGTGGTTGTTTCCACTTTAAACATTGGCACTATATGGCCAAATAACGTTTGCATGTCACAATCTGGTGAATATGTTATGATTCAGCTTGCTACCAATGGCACTACAAGTACAACAGGAACTTGTGTGTACACTAAAAATCTTGCATTTGTTCGTAATGTAAGTTTCAGTGCAGGGATGCATTATGATGTTGGGTATGATACGGAGGGTAATGAAGTAGTAGTGCAACAATCAACAGCGAACGACAGATCTGTTACAACCACCAGAATGGATAACGGTAAAGTAACTACCATTCTTACCCGTGAGCAAATGTCTTTCCCCATTCATATTTCCTGCCGGAATATAAAGAGGCCGGGCTGGGCGTATTTTACAGAATTTCAGGCAGATGGCACTTTAACTAAAGCACCAAATTACCAGCAAATATTTGCGGTAAAGCTCGACGGTAGCGGTATAGTTAATAGTTATGCACATGTGCATCATTCTGAAGACACTACTTATGAACATTCTCCATTTGGAGTACCTAATCGTGATGGAACGGTAGTTATGTGGCGTAGCGATTGGGGTAAGAAAAAAGGCGAGGCGGAGAGTTATATAGCAAGTATGGCGCAGGCAACAACAATTGGGCCTCAAGGGCAGCAACCAGAATATCAAACCATGGGGCATAAAGACAAGTTGCCATTGTGGTATAAAAAATTGGCCGACCGTCAAACTTTTCCGCTCTCATGGGAGCATGCCGGGCAGGGTAGTTTTAATAAATGGAACGAGACCGCTAAGGCAAAAGTAAAAGAAAGTTTTATGGCCGCGCCACCATTGGTTGCGTTTGATACTAAAGTTATTGCTGAGGAAGACCGTGGTTCATATATAGCCCGGAAAATAGCTTTTAATATTACAGGCGATAGCAGGGTGTTGGCTTTGATGCTGCTGCCAAAATCGCCAGGTCCGCACCCTGCAATATTATTATTGCACGACCACGGTGGTAGGTATGACATTGGAAAAGAAAAAGTGATTAAGCCTTTTGGGATACCTGAGGCAAAGAAAATGGCATCAAAGGATTGGGTAGAATCATACTATGGCGGACGCTACATTGGGGATCAACTAGCAAAGCTCGGTTATGTATGCCTGTCTGTTGACATGCTTAATTGGTCTGACAGGTCAGGCGAAAATCCTTATGAAGTTCAGCAGGCGCTTGCTTCTAATTTTTTGCATCTTGGCGCTTCCTGGCCGGGCCTCATTGCTTATGAAGATATGAGGGCTGCAGAGTTTTTGGCACGGCAGAAGGAAGTTGATTCAACAAAAATTGCTGCAATCGGCTTATCTGTTGGTGGATACCGCACCTGGCAAGTTGCAGCTATGTCACCGAATATTGCAGCAGGTGTTTCTGTGTGCTGGATGTCAACTTATGCCGGGCTGATGACGCCGGGAAGCAATCAAACAAAAGGCCATTCTGCATACTCAATGCTTCATCCGGGACTTGCACAATTTCTCGATTATCCTGATGTGGCCAGTATTGCCTGTCCTAAACCAATGATGTTTTGCAATGGCAATATTGACCCTCTTTTTCCCGTACAATCAATAAAGGATGCATACGCTAAAATGCAAAAAGTTTGGAATTCGCAAAACGCAGGTGAGAATTTGGTAACAAAATTATATGACGCACCACATGAATTTAGTCTATCTATGCAGAAGGATGCATTCAACTGGCTGAATGTAATTTTTAAACAACCAGTACAAGCAGAAGATAAAAAAGTGATTCTCAAATGAAGCGGTTGGCTTTGGCTGATAGTTAGTGTGTCTGAAAGTTTTACACCAATGGCTTATGCCTTAACA
>JAYTBG010000201.1:0-1674 GCA_043737055.1 Chitinophagaceae bacterium
TCTATCAGAAAAACTGGCAAAAGGCCTTCGAACTTTCTCAGGCAGTTATTAATTCCGGCAAATATTCTTTGGTGCCTGATTACAACTTTATCTTTAGAGAAAAACCGGTAGGAGGTATTGGAGGTAATAACAACAGCGAATCTATTTTTGAAGTACAAACAGGTATAAATGTTGGTGAAAATGCTGTTAGCCCATTATTTAGTAACGGCCAGGGACCAAGAGGCAGGGGTGGATGGAATGATTTAGGTTTCGGATTGAATACCCCATCTTCAGATCTTGCAGGCACATATGAAGCAGGCGATACCCGTCGTGGGGCAACAATCATTTTCATTACTCCTACAGTTGCAGGCAATAGCCCGGGCACAGTGCTGTGGGATGGGTTTAGAATACCCTCAAAAGATAGTGTAGAAAACGACAGATACAATTATAAAGCTTACCACAGCACAATTGCAGAGTCACCACAGGTAAGCAGTAACAAAGATACCAAGCCAAAAAATATCCGCTTAATGCGGTATGCTGAAGTTCTGCTGATTTATGCTGAATCCGCTGCAATGATAGGTAATCTCGCCGAAGCCACTGCTAAATTAAACATGGCTCGCAATCGTGCAAATCTGCCTGCTTCTATAGGTACACAGGCCAATATATGGAAGGAAAGAAGGGCAGAACTTGCAATGGAAGAAGACAGGTTTTTAGACCTGGTAAGACAGGGAAGGGCAGGCATAGTTTTAAGGGCACATGGCAAAGCATTTGTAGATGGTAAGCACGAGCTTTTTCCTATACCACAAGCGCAAATAGACCTTAGCGGCGGAAGACTTAAACAAAACCCCGGCTATCAATAATTACGTAACTATATAAAATTGCTTTTATGAATATAAAACTTAAAACTGTAGCATACTCGGTAATGCTTATTGCCATGAGTGTTGTGTTTACTCATTGTACCAAACCAGAATTAGATGATGATTTTCCTATGGGAGATCCTCCCCCAATTGCCGGCGGTTTTGTAAATTCAAATGAAGTTGCAGCAGCTAATCTTGTGGCACATTTTCCTTTTGAAGGAAATGTAAATGATGTAAAAGGTGGTGTAACCGGTGGGGTTATGAGTGGCACGGGAGGAAGCTTTACTGAGGGAAGAAAAGGACAGGCATACCAGGGATTTTATAATTCTACCTTAATGAAAGGGACCTCATTCATATCCTATGCTAACCCAGGCCCTGTTGCTACACTTACAAGTTTTACAACAAGCATGTGGATAAATACAGCCAAGCATGATGGTGGCGCACAGGGTGTATTTACTTTAGCAAAACAGGATGGATCCTTTTGGGGTAATTTCTTTTTGATGATAGAAGGTAATAATAGTCCATCTAACAGGATGTTTATGAAGCTGCATTTTGAAAAAAATAATGCTACATTCGTTGAGCATTGGGTAGAGCCGCATGGTTTTGGTGCAACTGATTTCAGGCCTGATGATATGTACAATGAATGGCGCCATGTTGCATGGACGTATGATGCAGCCACATCAAAAGTGGGATTTTATATAAACGGCCAAAAAATGGCTTTACCGCCCGGAGCTGAAGATAGAAAAGCTGATGGTGCAGGTACACCATTAGGTGCATTAAATTTCAAAAACCCAACAAAGTTTATTATTGGTGGAATGCAAAATCATCTTGGTGCTCC
>JAYTBG010000202.1:0-1673 GCA_043737055.1 Chitinophagaceae bacterium
TGCAATGGTATCTGCCGCCCATTTCATTTTAGGGCCCAATTTTTTACCCAATGTTTTAAAATTAGCCTTGGCTTTCTTCTTTATAAAATCATTGTCAGAAATTAAAGCAGATACTTCTTTAATATTAGTTTCCGCCTTTATAATATCTTCTACACTTTTCAGCCTTTCTGCCATGCCGGCATCCAACACCGGCACTACTACTTTTTGCAACGGCTGTCTTACTTTTATATTTACCTTTTTTCGTACCGATAAAATAAGGGAAGATATATCCTGCGCTACTTTCATCCGCTTTTCCAGTTCTATATTTATCACATTTAAATCCTGCTTTGGATAGTTGGTATGATGAACAGATGCTTCGCAAAAACGACCGGCTACTGTATTAAGATTATTAAATAACCAATCTGCAAAAAACGGGGCAATAGGAGCAATTAGTTTTGACATGGTCTCCAGGCATTCAAATAAAGTCTGGTAGGCACAAATTTTATCCTGCTCATATTCTCCTTTCCAAAAACGCCTGCGGCAAAGGCGAACATACCAGTTGCTCAGTAAAGAATCTACAAATTCTTCCATGGCACGTCCAGCCTGTGTAGGCTCGTATTCATCAAAATTTTTGGTAACGTCAGCTATTAGTGTATTAAGAGAGCTTAATATCCATTGATCTATCTCCGGCCTGTCTTTTACGGGAACATACGCTTCTTTAAAAGCAAAGCCATCAATATTAGCATACAAAGCAAAAAACTGGTAGGTATTGTACAGCGTACCAAAAAATTTGCGTTGTACTTCCTGAATACCGGCTTCATCAAATTTTAAACTATCCCAGGGAGAAGCGTTGGTTATGAGGTACCACCGGGTAGCATCGGGGCCAAACTTATTGATAGTGGCAAACGGATCTACCACATTACCCAATCGCTTACTCATTTTATTGCCATTCTTATCCAGCACAAGTCCATTACTTACCACGGTTTTAAAAGCAACTGAATCAAATAGCAATACCCCGAGTGCATGAAGGGTATAAAACCATCCACGGGTTTGATCAACCCCTTCGGCTATAAAATCTGCCGGAAAAGATTTTTTAAAAGTCTCTTTATTTTCAAATGGGTAATGCCATTGGGCATACGGCATGGCACCGCTATCAAACCACACATCAATAAGGTCGGGTACACGTTTCATTGGCTTACCAGTTGGGCTAACCAGCATAATATCATCTACATAAGGTTTGTGCAAATCCAGAATACCTTTATGCAAATAATGTTGGTTGGTTTCTCGGCCAAATTCATCTGCGGCAACTTTAATGGCAGCATTTAATTCCGCCACCGATCCAATACAAATTTGTTCTCCACCTTCTTTCTCCTCTATAAATTTACCTGCTTCATCTACAGATTTCCATATTGGCAGCGGTGTACCCCAAAAGCGGCTGCGACTCAGGTTCCAATCGACCATATTCTCCAGCCAGTTACCAAAACGTCCGGTGCCGGTGGCTGCTGGCTTCCAGTTGATGGTTTTATTTAACGCTATCATCCTGTCTTTTACAGCGGTAGTTTTAATAAACCATGCATCCAGGGGATAGTAAATGATGGGCTTATCTGTACGCCAGCAATGCGGATAATTATGTTCGTATTTTTCTATTTTAAAAGCCCGGTTTTCCAGTTTTAACTTTACCGCTATATCTACAT
>JAYTBG010000203.1:0-22585 GCA_043737055.1 Chitinophagaceae bacterium
CTGAAGAATAATTTTTATCCGGCGCTGTCCATATCTGATGAAGCGGATGATTACGAGGTACTGAAAAAAATATCTCTTTCTCCAAATTCTTTTGGCTACGTGCCGCTGAGTATATACGTGGTGGCATTGCAACGAGGCATTAAAATAAAACGGCAGCGTGTGCTGGCAACAAGAAGAGAAGGCTTTGCTGCCATCTTTACAAAAGCCAGCGATTGGGACAAACCGGTTAACGAATACTTTGTGAGCCCGGAGTGTAAAGCGCTTACAGATGGATTGATAAAGCGCTACCTGGGAAAAGAAGTAAGTGATATAATTTTAGACGTTTCAGCCAGCGACAGTCTCAATGGAAATCCTTCTGATATTGAATTGCTGATGAAGGAGCGGGAAGTAGTAACACAGCGGCTGATAGATACAGCACTCAAATCGCAGCGGCAGGAACAGCAGCGCCTGTATTACATTATGGCTATTATATCGCTGGTAGCTATTGGTGCATTTTTATACAATCTTTTCCGGATTAAGCAGTTGCTAAACCGTAAACTGCGGCAACAGAATGAACTCGTTGCATCGCAAAAACACAAGATAGAGGCAATGAACCAGCAGTTGCAGATGAAAATTTTGCAAAGTCGGTTAAATCCGCATTTCCTGTTCAATTCCTTAAATGCTATTCAGTATTTTGTAACAGAAGGAGATAATAAAGCAACCCTGAAGTACATTAACCGGTTTTCTGTTTTTTTGAGAAACGTTTTAAAAGTTAGTGATGATGTGGCAGTGGGAGTAGAAGAAGAAGCCCTCATGCTGGAACAATATCTCTGGCTGGAACAGAACCGTTTTCCCGGAAAATTTATTTACCAGGTCAGCGCATTAAACAATACCAACCATTTTACGCTTCCACCACTGCTCACCGTAAGCCTGGTAGAAAATATTTTGTATCGTTCCCTGCTTATAAAAAACACGCAGGCGCCCCACCACATCACTATTCATTTTGCTTCAGAAGCAACCAAATTGTTGGTCACGGTTACAGATAATGGTACGGCATTAAAAGAATTGGACAATCATCCGGAAAAAATATCGCAGCGGCTGGCGTTGATAAATGCATCAGGAATTTTATCAGCCAGTCTTAAATACCAGGTGAGCGAAAATGAAAATATTTCTATCTTACAAATATCCCAGCAAAACCAGGACATCTAAAAACAATTATACATTATGAATGCAATTATAGTAGAAGATGAGCCACGTAGCCGGGAGTTTTTAAAAAATATGGTGCAGGAATTTTGTCCGCAGGTGGTGGTTGCGGGTACCGCAGCATCTGTTGAGGAAGCTGTAGCCATGATTGAAAGCGTTAAACCCTCCCTTGTATTTCTTGATATTGAAATGCATACTGGTACTGGCTTTGATGTTTTGCAAAGAGTAAAGCAGAAAAACTTTCATGTAATTTTTACAACAGCTTACGATCATTACGCCATACAGGCAATAAAATTTAGTGCTGTAGATTACCTGCTTAAACCTATTGATGTAGAAGAGTTGCAGCAAGCGGTAAAAAAAGTAGAAGAAAAGGTAGGAGCTAATAACAGTTCGCAGGCGCTGGATATATTATTGCAAAACTTGAAGAAATCGCCAGGAGAAGATTTCTCTATTACACTTAGTACCAGCGATGGGTTAGACTTTGTGCCCTTAAAAACAATCCTTCGCCTGGAAGCATCAGGACCTTACACGCATTTTTTTATGAAAGATAAAAGAAAAGTTATTGTAAGCCGCCACATGAAAGAGTATGAAATGCTGCTTACAGATCATTACTTTTTTCGTGTGCACAACAGCCATATCATTAATATGAATGAAGTAAGCCGCATGGTTAAAACAGATGGCGGTTATGCCATCATGAGCGATGGAACTAATATCTCTATCAGCCCCAAGAAAAAAGATGAATTTATGGAATTGATGAAAAAACGTTTGGTGTAAAAAAGATGAACTTAAGAACAATAATAGTAGAAGATGAGCCACTAAGCCGGATCTTTTTAAAGAACCTGCTGGCAGAGTTTTGCCCATCTATTATTGTAGTTGCAACAGCTGCAACTGAAAGTGAAGCGATTCATTCTATTGAAACGCTTCAGCCCGACCTTGTGTTTATGGATATAGAATTGCAACAGGGAACAGGATTTGGAGTACTGCAACGTACCAGGTATTTTAAGTATCATGTGATTTTTACCACAGCGCTGGATCATGTGGGCATTCGTGCCATACGCTACAGCGGCGTTGACTACATTCAAAAACCCATTGATATACAAAGCCTGCAGTTCCTTATAGATTGTATGCATGGCAAAATGAAAAAAGATACCGGAAAAACTGCCGTGAAACATTTACTGCAAACGCTGGATAACGCTAATGTTCCCACCCACTTGCTGATTCATACCGCAGCCGGTGCACAGTACCTACAGCTTGCAGATATTCTTTTTATAAAGGGATGGGCACAAGGATGTAACTTTTTTACAACATCCGGAAGTGTTACTGTGCCGGGCACAGGAGTAAAAGACTTTGAAAAGCTATTAGACCACGGGACTTTTTTCAGGTTGCATTCTTCTTATATAATAAACCTGGACCATGTCCGTTCTAAACCGGATGCAACAGACCTTTGCGTAATATTATCCGACAATAGTTCTATACCGGTATCTCCCAAAAAAATAGAAGAGCTGCAATTGTTGTTATCCGGTACAACCTTCCAATCCGTTAACCAGGAAAAACGTTATTAAGTTCTGATAGTTCCTGCAGCGCTGTTTTGCTAACAGGCCGCACACTTTCCAGAAGACTTTTAATCGTTTCTATTTCTTCGGCAGATCTTGCTAACTGTTCTATTTGCAGCATTTTATTTCCAATGAATTTATCAATGCCAAAAAAAGGCAGTGAGTTTCGTATGCTGTGTGCAGCTTTATATATTGCGGCGTAATTTTCTTGCTGCACTGCATGAGCAAGCGCTGCCAGATCTTTTGGATGCTGTTCTATAAAAATAGAAATCATCTCTGCAATGAATGGCTCGTTATTCCGTGATTGCTCTTTCAAAAATGCCAGGTCTATTATTTTGCCTGCAGGTTTTACAGGGGCTAGTTGCATTGCAGCAGGCTCATACTGCATGATCCTGGCTATAAGCTCAGCCTCCTTATATGGTTTGGAAATATAGTCGTTCATTCCGGCCTGTATGCATCTTTCTTTTTCCCCTGCAAAAGCATGGGCCGTCATGGCAATAATTGGCGTGCTTATTTGAAGCTCGTTGCGAATGACTGATGTGGCCTCATACCCGTCCATCACTGGCATCTGTATATCCATTAAAATGAGATCGAAAGCATGCTGCCTTAAAATTTCAATCGCTGTGTGACCATTACCGGCAACAACTGTTTCAAAGTCGTGGCTCTGCAATATCACTTCAGCAAGTTTTTGATTCATGAGATTATCTTCCACAACAAGAATTTTCTTAATTGCGGAAGGGGTTACTTTGTTAAGATGGTTCCGGCTTAATGTTGCATGACTATTATTCATGCTTTTTTTGTAGGGAATTGAAAAAATAAATGCTGTTCCTATTTTCTTTTCACTATTGAAGTTGATGTTACCGCCCTGCATTTCCACAAGCTGTCTACAAATGGCAAGCCCCAGGCCGGTACCGCCATACTCCCTGGTGATGTTGGTATCTGCCTGGGTAAAGCGCTCAAATATTTTTTCCCTGTTTGCAGGAGCAATGCCAATGCCTGTATCTTTTACGGTAAATGAAATAACAACGGAATGTGCATCTTCACTTTGTAAAGCGACTGTAACAAATACGCCACCTTTGCCAGTAAATTTTATAGCATTGCCAATAATATTTACCAATACCTGTGTAAGCCGCATAGCATCGCCTTCCACCAAATAGTTTATATCGTTGTCAATTGTGCATTCAAACTCCAGTCCCTTCTCTTTTGCTTTGCCAGCAAACATTACCTGCACAGAGTGTAATAATTCCCTGATACTGAAAGGCCGGTTTTCAACCATGAATTTACCGGCATCTAGTTTTGACAGATCAAGTATATCATTAATGATAGAAAGTAGATTATTGCCCGAGCTGTTGATGGCTTCGAGGTAATCTTTCTGCTCAAGCGTGAGCGCTGTTTTTTTTAGGATGTCTGTAAAGCCCACAATAGCACCGAGCGGTGTTCTAAGCTCATGGCTTATATTGGCAACAAAATCGGACTTTGATTTAGCCGATTCTTCTGCAAGGGTTTTTGATTTCTCCATTTCTTCCTCCACCCTTTTACGATCAAAGAAAGTAGGAATCTCATAGTGTTCCGTTTTCTTAAAGGCATGGCTGCTTGCATGAAAGCGATCAAGGTGTTCCTGTATTTTATGAGGAGGCGACATGATGAACCTGCAATGAGCATCTCCCCGGGCAGTGCAACTTACTTCTACTGCTGTGAGGGATATACCAAAACTCTCTTCGCACCAGCCGGAAGAATATCCTGCATTCATAATGCATATTGGCGTACCCGCCTTCTTTCCCGCCCGCTTCCAGGAATCTGCTTCAAAGGAATAAGGATGGTCGTAGGTAAGAAAAAAGTCTTCATTCGGTGAGGGGTTGCTTTCTGCCAGGATATCTACGAAGGCCCAACCGGAATAGGCAAAGTGGACAGTCCCTGCAGACAGCTTTGAAATCGGATCTGTAAGATTCATTTTTAAATGAAAGTTCCTGGCATCATTCATCCCGATTACATGAGCAATATCAAAAAGAAAGTTCTTTCCGATGCTCATCGCTTCTGATTCGCCCCGGTCTGCATAAAGGCTTTGAATAGTTTCTAAAAAATCTTTTGACAACGCAGAAGCCCTTACCAGAACATACCTCTGATCATTGATCTCAATGGTACCCCTTGTTGGATCCATTTTAAGATTGCGGAAATATTCATTTACCGTTTGCTGAGCTACATCAAATAAAGGCCGCATTGCCGCCGGCACAGAAACAGTATCGCCGGTAGGCGGTTCGCTGAAATTCCTGCGCAGGATTGCATTTTCTTTTTCCAGTTCCTTAATGCGTTGATGCAGTTTGTGATCGCCTGATAGAGGCATAGATTTGAAATTTATAGTGTTTAAAAATAAAGATAATAATGCAAAAAGCCTGTTCTGTTAATTCATACCAGCTATCCGTTAATACTGTGCTCCATGCGAACCTGGATGTTGGTTTCTTTGAGCTATCAACATAATTATCAATCTTAAATTTAAAAAAACGGAAATGAAAACACTTAGTTTAAAAGCAATCTTACTGGTACTATTTTTTACTTCATTTGCAACCACATCATGTAAAAAAGATAAAGTGCAGGTACCTCAACCTGTTATCGAAGGAAGCTGGTTGGGAAAGTATGGATCGGGTAACAATACGCCTAACACTTTTTATAGTTTCAATATTTTACCCAATGGGGTTTTGCAGATAAAAGCCCCGAACAACGGTATAACTGGTGCGGGTACATGGAAGTTGGATGGGGTAAATTTTAAAGGAGTCTACACATACAGCAATAGTAATGAAACTTATAATCTTGCTGCAAAGTTTGATGAAAATGCAAAGACCATCACCGGGAGCTGGGGCGAAGGTGACGTATCTGCTGGTGACGGAGAATTTTATTTAAACAAGCAATAGGATAAAAAAGGATATTGGTTTTCGGTTAATTAAAAGTCATCGTTGAGATGACTTTTTTGTTTACAAGGAAGAATTTATACAATTTAAACTGGAACTGTTAATTCAAAACAGCCATTTATTAATTGTATACTTCTGCGCCTTACCGGGCACAATACTTTAGCATAAATAAACCATCAATTATGAAAAAGATATTTACACTCGCCTTCCTGTTCTTTTTAGCAAAGAGTACAACAGTAAATGCACAGGGCATTTATCAATTGTTTGGCGCAACAGGTTATGGCGGACCAGAAGACCGGGGAACAATATTTACAACTAAATATGATGGTACAGGGCATAGTATAAAGAAACTTTTCACGGTAGAGAATTCCGGAGCTGCCAATTTCAATAACAAAGCTGTTGTTTACAATGGAAAACTTTACAGCGCACTTAATCGGGGTGGCCTGCACGACTATGGTATTATCAGTGAATTCGATCCTGCTACCGGCGTATACAAAAAGATGGCTGATTTGTTTAGTATTGGCGAGGAAGGCACCGCATCAGGCATGATCGTTTACAATAACAAATTATATGGTACAACTCATTCTAATAGCCCGGGAATTGACGGTGCAATATTTGAATTTAATCCCTTAAACGGGTCACTTGTAAAAAGGCATCAGTTTGAATCGCCGACTGGTCATAGCTCGTTAGGTGACCTCACCCTATTCAACAATAAACTTTTTGGAATTACTGCGAGTGGCGGTGCAAATAGCAATGGTGCCATATTTGAATTTGACCCAGCAACAAATGTTTACGCTAAGAAAAAGGACCTGACAGATAATATAAATGGCTCCTCCACACATGGCAGTTTTATCATTTACAACAACAAATTATGGGCTGTATCAACATACAGCGATGGACCATTGAAAGGAGGATACATATTCTCTTATGATCCTGCAACAAACACTATATCCCCAAAAATAGAACTGGGCAGTATATCTGCAGACTTTCATACGGGTGCCCTTGCATTGCTTAACAATAAAATGTACGGTGTGGCAAATGATAAACTAATGGCAGATGGCAGTGTGTTATTTCAGTATGATCCGGGCTCTTAACGTGCTTACGAGGGAGAAAGTCTTAACAGAAGCTATGGGCTTTGGAGGCACAACTATGCAGACTCATGGTAACCTTTTGTATGGTACAAGCGGGGCAGGAAACGCCAATGGAAATGGAGTGATTTTTAGCTATGATCCGGCTATCAATCTGTATAGCACTAAGGTTGTATTCAGTGCTGCATTAGGAGGTTCCCCTTCAGGCGCATTGACAATATTTAACAACAAACTTTACGGTTTCACAACTTCGGGAGTCTATGGTATAACCGGAGTTTTGTTTGAATACAATCCTGCTGCTAATTCTTATTCAAAGAAAATCGAATTAGGAGGTAATGACATTATAAGGCCCAATGGTAGGATGACGTTATACAACAATAAATTATTCGGTGTGGGTGCGGGTGGAGGAAATTCCAGCCATGGAGGTATTTTTTCTTTCGATCCCACAACATTTACTTATGAAGAGAGATACAAAATGCAAGGCCTTGATGGCAATATGTCTGAACAAGGAGGCCTTACGCTGTTCAACAATAAATTTTACGGTGTGTCGCATTGGGGAGGTATAAATGACCAGGGTGTGTTGTTCACGTTTGATCCGGCTACAAATGCATTTACTAAACTGTTTGATTTTGGAGGAGCTAATGGCGAGAGACCAACCGGTCTATTACTAGAGTATTCAGGGAAATTATATGGCACCTGCTCCAAGGGTGGTGGTAGTGACAAGGGAACAATTTTTGAATATAACCCGGTAACAAACCAGGTACTTGTAAAAGTAGTATTTGATGGTATAAGGGGAGCACATCCTAATAGTGGTCTCATTTTATATAACGGTAAAGTTTATGGAAGTGCTGCAGGCGGCGGCATTAACAACAATGGTACTTTATTCGAATATCTACCCCAGGCAAACGGGCTGATAAAGCTTACAGATTTTGAAGCGAACAGCACAGGATATTCGCCGTATGGTGGATTGGTAGCACATAACAATAAACTTTACGGTTTTACTGCTTATGGCAATACGGATCATTACAGCGGTAAATTATATGAATTCGATATTACAAGTAACATACTTTCAATAAAAGTTAACCTTAGTTCTGCCATAGGAAGGCACGGTATTGCACGGATGAATGTAGTTGGAAACAAGCTGGTGGGAATGACAAACATTGGTGGGGACTATATTTTTGGCGGAGTTTTATTTGAGTATGATCCGGTAACAAACAACTTCACCACAAGAAAAGAATTCAGGGTAGCCAACGGGCGCCTGCCGAGAAACAATGAACTAACAAAACTCCCCGCTCCTGCAGCACCCGGCAGCCCAAATTCTTGCAGCAATGCAAATTTCACCAGCATCAATGCAGCCAATGCCAATGAATGGCTCGCCTTTACGGATGTGGAAGGAAGAGCCGTGGCAGAAATAAATGCCAACGGAAATATTTTAGGAAATGTGCAGGTGCGGTTTTTTATAAACGATGGGGCCTTGCGCCAGCACGATGGGACTTTTTATGCAGACAGAAACATCACGATAACCACACAGTTCACACCAGCAACACCGGTTACCGTTAGACTATACCTTAAGAATGCAGAGTTCTTAAAAATGCGCAATACGCCAGGTTCGGGAGTTGTTTTGCCGCCCGATATTTCTGTGTTCAAGAACAATGACTTTTGTGCAGCTGATATAAATGGAAATGCTACGATGATGCCCACCACCAATACTGTATGGGGGTTAGATCATGTGTACACAACAGAAGTGATCTCATTCTCTTCATTCTATTTTGCTTCAACCAGTAAAGTGCTGCCGGTAAGTCTGCTTTCGTTTACAGGAAAAACAGCAGCAATAACTAACACACTCAGCTGGAAAGCTACCTGCACAGGCAACACATCTTTCTATATAGACAGAAGTACTGATGGCATAAGTTATACGAACATCGGAAAGGTGGATGCTTCTGCAGGGGATTGTAACCTTCCGTTTGAATTTAATGATGCAATACCGCCGGCAAAAGCTTTCTACCGTCTACGGATAATCGAGAACAATACGGCTGATAAATACTCAAGCATAATAGTACTTACAAGAGCTGGCAATACAGCGTTGCTCGTAGATGTAATGCCAAACCCTGTATCAGGTAGCCAAGCAATGATTCGGATTACATCGGCCACCAGCCGCAATGCCCAATTGAGATTAATGGATGTTAATGGAAGAATCTTATTAATCAGTAAGGCAAGGCTGCAACCCGGTATAAATAATATTTTATTAAACGTTGCTTCCTTAAGTTCCGGGTTGTATTATGTGCAGTACAGTGATGCAGAAAATAAAAACAAAATGATCAAACTGGTCAAAAAATAATTAGGTTAAGGTGGGATCTCTAAAGGTTGTTTCATTTATTTGAAACGACCTTTTTTTGTTAAACGACACATCTTCTTCACGCCAAGGCGCAAAGGGAAAGCAAGAGACGCACTATGATTGATGAGGATAGTTGTCTTCCCGAGTCACGAGGGATCTGTTAGGATGCGGGTATCTGATGAGCATCGCTGACTTCAAAGTTACCCATGCTCTAACTACTCCCCGCAAAGCCGCTAACGCAAAGCAAGAGGCGCAGTGTAATTGATGAGGATAGCTGTGTTCCGCCGGGTTGCGGGTATCTGATAAATATCGCTCCTTGTAAAATATCCAGGCCAGCATTCCGGCCTCCGTTGCTATTTGCAAAGTATATCTTTAAGAAATAAAGAAACATTATACCCGGCAGGCAACCTTTCTTCTACAACCTGCATTATAGATTGTAGAAGCATCTATTTACAACTACTTATGGATATAGCACAACTGGTTAAGGAGGCAAAGCAGGGAAGTGCATCTGCGCAGAAATGCCTTTTTGATTTGTTGGCAGACAGGATGATGTTGCTCTGCAGGCGCTATGTAAAAAATGCAGAGGATGCTGAGGAGGTTTTGCTGGATGGCTTTTATAAGTTCTACAAAAACATGCCGGCATTTCAGTACCAGGGGGAAGCAGCGTTAATTGCCTGGCTAAAAAAGATTATGGTAAATGAATGCCTGATGCTGTTGCGGAAAAAAAATGTTTTTACTATCGTTACGGAATCGGCAGCAGAAGAAGTGCCGCTGCAGGCAGAAGCACTGGATCATTTATCAGCAAAAGAAATTTTCGAGCTGATTGTGCAATTGCCCGTTGGCTATCGGACTGTTTTTAATCTCTTTGAAATTGAGGGGATGGATCATAAAGAAATAGCTACACTGCTGGGCATAGCAGAGGGAACCTCAAAATCACAGCTCAGCAAGGCCAAAAATTTATTACAAAAAAATTTATTGAATAATGGAACCCAATATGCAAAACAAAAAGCACGGTAAAAATAGCTGGAGCGACAAGTTGGAGGATACTACCTCCTTACCCGCCCTGCTGCTGGAAGATAAAAATGCTGCCTGGGAAAAGCTGCACACTCGTCTGCAGCAAAAACTACGACGCAGCAATAGTCTATGGTATTGGGCTGCGGCTGCATGTATACTGCTACTCTGTACCAGACCAATATTATTTACAAATGAAAAAACGGGAGCTGAAGAGAAGGGTCTAGTACACAGTATTGCTAACGATCCAGTTAGTCAAACAATAGCGACGCCGGAAAAGAAAAACATGATGAGTGCCCAAGCCCTAACCACTCCTGAAAACGTAACCAGCATTGTCAAACACGGCGCCACCCACAATAACAGTATGCACCGTGACGAGCTAGAGAAGCAGGTAAACCCGGTTTCGGGTGTGAGTGTGCATCAAGAAATAACGGCCGCTGTTGTAACAGGTAGCCCAGTAGAAAATACAATTCCCGAAGCACTGGTTGCGGTGACTGTACCTGTAAAACCTACACTACGAGTGGTGCATATCAACGAACTTGAAGGTGCACTACCCCAAAGCAACACCGCCAGGATTAACGATGACGGGTTCATTAAATTTAAAATAATTAACCAGCAGGTTAATAGCCGCACTCCTGCTACGGCCAAAACACTCAGCTTCAATATTTCAAAATTCACGACAACAAATTAAGCTACAATGAAAAAAACTTTAGCGTTGGCAATGCTTTTAACAAGCATTGCATCTACCCTTATTGCCCAATCCAACCTGACTGACAAGGCCTTTACTGTGCCAGATAATATTATCATTATCAGAAAGTATGATATTAAGCTAGGCAAAGGCAATGCTGCCCGGATAGAACTGTCTGCTTTTGAAGATCTTCAGGCCATAGCGAATATAGATTCATTGCTCACGGCTTTTCTACAGAACATTGCACCGCTAAAAGATTCGCTAAACAACCCGCTTACCAGCAAACGTATTGATTATGTAACTGACGCCCAGGGCAGAAAAAAAATCCGGTTCCAACAATTTGCAGAAAAGGGTGCAAGCTTTTTACTAAGTGGCGGCGAACTGGCCTCATTGCGAAGCGCACAGGATACCATCAATATAATTGGTGTAATACCAAATCCTGCAAAAAGCATGGACCGTGTGAGTTTACGTAATCCACGCTACTACCATGTAACGTTTTTTCTAAACGATATAAACGACCTGGAAAGCTATAGGAATGGAATACTTAAAAATAAAATAGCTACCATACAAAACAATTATACTGGCAAATGGCCACTCATTTTAGGTACAAGTTCGCACTACTTAAAAGCCGACACTACAATCTCTGCAGACAAGGCCCGCGGCCTGACTTACAAGGGATCTGCCGCCAGCTATATTTCCTTCCTAGGCTCGGTGAATGTTCAGAACTATAAACATTACTTCGTTCCTTCTTTCAGCCTGGGGGCAAGAGTAACTTTAAGTAATCGGGAGCGTACTTTTAAATGGGAGCCCGGTCTTTATTGGGAACCACACTTTCTTTTCGCAAAAGATAGTTCCGGCAAACTCAAAACATTCAGAAATGATTTTCTAACCCTGACTTATGGGCAAGGCGGAACCAAAGACTTTGATCCCCGCAAAGAGTTCTCCTTCAGTACTGTTTTTTCTCTTGGGTACCTTATACACAGAGACGGGAGTTATTTTGAGAAACATACTTTTAGACTTGGTGGCGGTAAGATCCAGATGCTGAAGACGAGTGTAGAGCCTTCGCTTTGGTTCAATAACTTTTTCAAAGGAGTTACACCGGGCATAAGAATTACGCAATATTTTTAAGGTGAAATTCGCAGCCCGAACTTCATTTCGCACTGGTTAGATGGCTTCAAAAATTTCGACAACATATTTGGTTGGGCTGCGCATTTTATTAGACGAACTGATGTACTTGCTTGTGCGGGCATTTCCCACGCCAGCATTCGTATAGGATTAGGATTGATTCGTTTTTTACCTAAAATCCCCATCCTCGTCCTGATTAAGGCCGGGATAGCTGGTTTCTATAAATTGGACAACTTCTTTATTAGCGCTGCGCATTTTTTTGTATGATGCGAGGTATTGCTTTGCAGCAGGGTAGTCATTCTTTTTAGCCAGGCATACCACCAACTCGGGATAGGGATCAGGAAATGTAGGTTCTGATGCAATCACCTGTTTAAAGTATTTAATGGCTCCCTCAGAGTCAGCTTTCATATTTGAAACAAGCCCCCGGTGATAATCAAGAAAAGGATCTTTGTTTATGACAGAATCAATCTGGTTGATAGAAGCTATGGCCTTATCATACTTTTTCTGGTTTAGGTAAACATCTATCATCATTAGCTGGAAGCCGGCATCGTCTGCATATTTCGTTTCTATTTTCTGCTGGTACTCCAGGTAAGGGGGCCCTCCTATTTTAGACATAATGTTCAAATACTGCATCTCGTACAAACGGTTGTTGCGAATATCGTAGGGTAGCCTGTCAAACTCCGCTTTAGCAAATTCGTAATTTGTATTTTTTAGATGCTGGGAAATTGCAGAAAGCCTTGCTGAGAGCTGGTCTCCAATGGTAGATTGCTCATGTGAAAATAACTTATTCATTAAATCTGCTACGGTGGCGCTCAGGTTTTGGCCAGTGTTGTAAAGGTAGATATCAGCAATTCCGACCTTCTCTTTTTCACTTGCAAGCTCCACTTCTATGTAGGTAAAACCACTACTGCCATTTATACGATATATAATGCGTTGATTGCCCTCTTTCTGATACTGCTTCACCTTTTTAAAACTCCCGCTACCGGCCATTAATTCATACACATTCTTTTCATAATTGTTGGCGGCGAGCATTTTTCTCATTTCTGCTTCCATCCTTTCAGAAGATTTCAAATCGCCTGCAGTATAAATCCGGTCCAAAAAAACAGGCATCAAAATATTTTTTTCCAGGAAGTTAATCTTCATGTCTCGAACCTGATTTTCTATAACGATAGAGAATGCAGTGGCCTGTTCCTCGCTCACTTTGTTTGAAGTGTCTGAGCATGCATTTAAAAAGGAGCAACAAATAAGGAACGGCAGAAGGTACCGGGAGGGGGTCATACGATGAGTTTTGGTTGATAAGGTAATGACAAACAAGATACCCCCAATATAGTTCCACGCCATAGAAATATATACCATCTAAAAACGAATGTGCTGGCTAAGCCCTGTATTATTTTAAGGGAGAAGATTTATTACAAATTCCTGTAAGCCACCAAACCCGTTGGCATGGTTACCCCAGCAAAATTGATTAGTTTGCTTGCAAGAAAAAATCAAGGAGTATTACTTTGCCTAACCATAAAGCTTCCTGCATGAAAAAGTTTTGTTTCTCTTTTACTTTGCTTCTAAGCCTTGGAGCTATCGGCCAGGCCCCCGCAATGCAGGATCTTTTATCTTTTGATAAACCTGCCTTCAACCCTATTTTAAAAGCAGATACCAGCCTCCTCTTTTTTGACTCTCTTAAAAAAGAAATGGTAAGATGGCAGCGGGCTGATGTTTTTAACCCAGCCGCTGTTGTAAGAAAGGGAAAAGTTTATTTATTTACCCGTAGCGAGGACAATCCTGCAGCTGCCATTGGTGGGCGCACTTCCAGAATTGGTTTGGCTGTAAGCAAAGACGGGCTTCACTTCAAACATTTTAAAAACCCCGTTCTATACCCAAGGCAAGATGCGTTTATGAAATACGACTACCCCGGTGGCTGCGAAGATCCCCGTGTAGTAGAAACAGAAGATGGCCGGTACGTGATGGCCTATACAAGTTGGAACAACCAAACACCGAGGCTATCGATAGCCATTTCTAAAGATCTTTTTAATTGGAAAAAAAAGGGGCCGGCTTTTGCAGCCGCCTACAGCGGTAAATACCTGGATAAGGCTTCCAAGTCTGCTTCTATGATCACCAGCATGAAAAATGGACGTCCTGTTTTGGCTAAGCTCAATGGAAAATATTGGATGTACTGGGGCGAAGCTTTTGTAAACCTTGCATGGAGCACCAACCTCTACGATTGGTACCCCATGCAGGATGCCGGTGACGATTTATCTAAAGTAATAGAAACACGGCCTGGAAAATTTGATAGTGATTTAACCGAATGTGGCCCGCCGGCCCTGGTAACCAAGGAAGGCATTTTGCTTTTATACAATGGCAAAAATGCAGGCAACGAAAATGCAGACAGCCAGTTACCCAAAAATACCTACACCGTTGGTTATGTATTGCTGAATGCAGACGACATGCAAACAGTTGTTAGCAGAGCGGAGACGCCCATTCTAAAACCCACTCTTCCACATGAAGTTACTGGCCAGTACAAAGCAGGGACTATCTTTTCTGAAGGATTGGTGTTTTTTAAGAAGAAATGGTTTTTGTATTATGGTACAGCAGATTCTTTTGTGGGGGTTGCAGTTTCAAAATAATCATAACCATCTCTTTTGAAACGTAATTTTTCTGATAGCATCCAAATACTTCGGAGGGTAGGGCGCAAAAAGAGTTTAATTGCCGGAGTATTGCTACTATTCTTATTGATTTTTTACGGTCTGCTTCCTGGCAAATTATTTACTTCTCCTACAAGCTATGTTATAGAAGATGCAGAAGGTTCTTTGCTGAGTGCGAGCATTGCAGCAGACGGACAATGGCGTTTCCCCCTTAACAAAAAAATACCGGCGCATTTTACAGACTGCATTACGGTGTTTGAAGACAAACGTTTTTTCTCTCACCCTGGAGTAGATCTACTGGCGTTTGTGAGAGCAGCACTTGCCAATGCAAGCGGAAAATCTACGCAAGGCGGTAGCACTTTGTCTATGCAGGTAGTCAGGCTTTCGCAAAAAAATAACCGAAGGAATGTTTTTACCAAAGTAAAAGAAACGCTCCTTGCGTTGCGACTTGAATTCTCTTATTCCAAAAAAGAAATCTTGTCTTTGTACGCCTCTAATGCGCCCTTCGGCGGCAACGTTGTTGGCCTGGATGCTGCTGCATGGAGATATTTTGGGCGTAGCCCGCAACAATTGAGTTGGTCTGAAATGGCTACCCTCGCTGTATTACCCAATGCACCTTCCCTGGTGCACCCCGGCAAAAACAGGCGGTTGTTGTTGAACAAAAGAAATCGTTTATTGGATAAGTTAACGGAAGCTGGTAAACTTAATAGAGATGATGCGGCGCTTGCTAAACTCGAAGACCTGCCGCTACAACCGCTCCCACTGCCGCAACTGGCACCACACCTTTTACAATTTTTCAAGAAGGAAAATAAAAAGCTCGCTGGCCTTACAAAACTCAGCAGCACGATCAACGGCACGCTACAAAAAAATGTTTCCGCCATTACAGACAGGCATCAGGCCGTTTTTAAAAACAACGGTATTAATAATATCTGTGCGCTGGTACTAGAGGTAGAAACAGGAAATGCGCTGGCGTATGTGGGCAATGTGTATCAACCACAAAACAGGGAACTGGAGAGTGATGTAGACGTAGTTCAGGCACCACGCAGCCCAGGCAGTGCATTAAAACCAATTTTATATGCAGCTATGTTGGCTGATGGCTTACTGCTACCCAATAGCCTTATACCTGATATTCCCACGCAAATAGGCGGCTACAATCCGCAAAATTTCGATCTTGGCTACGACGGCGCCATACCTGCACACAAGGCACTAGCAAGAAGCCTCAATGTGCCGGCCGTCCGATTATTACAACAGTACAAGTATCCCCGGTTTTATGAAGTGCTGCAACAATATGGCATCACAACTTTGAACAATCCTGCAGATTTTTATGGGCTAAGCCTTATTCTCGGCGGCTGCGAAGCGAGCATGTGGGACCTCGCCGGTCTCTATGCCTCCCTGGCGAGGATTGTGAACCACCAGGAAAAAAACAAGGGGATTGTGCAAATAACCGACGTGCATCCTGCACGATATGAAAAGAAAAAAAACACACCCCGCAAAAACGGCAATGATAACTTTCCCCTTGATGCAACTTCTATCTATTACAGCTTCGAAGCCATGCAGGAAGTCATGCGCCCCGGCGAAGAGGGCCTCTGGCAACAATTTAACTCCTCCAAAAAAATTGCGTGGAAAACCGGTACCAGCTTTGGCTTCAGAGATGGCTGGGCCATTGGGGTTACACCAGGCCACGTTGTAGCAGTTTGGGTGGGCAATACCGATGGTGAAGGCAGAGCAGGCCTTGTTGGCATTGAAACTGCTGCACCCGTTATGTTTGATATTTTTCGGCTACTACCCAACGTTAGTGCTCCAACTGCACCGGGCGGATGGTTTAAAAGGCCTGCTTACAATTATAGCTACGTACCTGTTTGCCGGACATCGGGGTTTAGAGCGAACATAGATTGCGATATTATTGATACGCTGAAAATGCCGGCAATGGCGGGCCGCAGTCCTTTGTGCCCTTATCACAGTATAGTGCAACTAGATGCAAGCAGGCAATACAGGGTGAACGACGGTTGTGAGTCTCCGGCTAATATGCTGCAGCAGGCCTGGTTTGTATTGCCGCCCACCATGGAGTTTTATTATAAACAACGCAACCACGATTACAAATTATTGCCTCCTATGAAACAAGGCTGCACAGACTTTGCGGCGGGCAGGCAAATGGAAATTGTTTATCCCGCAGCAGGCATGAAGATTTATGTACCGGTAGAGATAGATGGCACAAGGGGCAAATCCATTTTTACTGCTACGCATAAAAACAGCAATGCAAAAATCTTTTGGAGTCTTGATGATCAATTTGCAGGCAGCACAGAAAAGTACCATCAGCTTGCTTTAAGTCCGCCATCGGGGCCTCATGTGCTTACGCTTACTGACGATAAGGGCAATAGTGTTTCCCGTTCTTTTCAAATTATAGAAAAGTAGTAAGGGCAGCCAGCTAAAATGTATTGTATGGTTTTGAAGAAAAGCTTTGGAAAAATATTCAATAATTTTGCGCCAGCTTGGTACTGCCAAGAGAGATGCATTTTTAAACAACAAAAAATATTGATGAAAAATACCTTACTAGTCTCATTAATTACAATCAGCAGTTTGACTGCCTTCAGCCAGGAAAAAAAATTGTACAACCCCGAGGCAAATGCTGCAAAAGATATTGAAGCGGCCATTGCCAAAGCAAAAGCAGCAAAAAAATTTGTGCTAATACAAGCCGGTGGCAATTGGTGCGGTTGGTGCATAGAGTTTGCAAGGTTTGCCAAAGCAACTCCTAAAATTGACTCCGTGATAAAAGCAAGTTTTGTATGGTATCATCTAAACTGGAGCAAGGAAAATGAGAACAGTCCAATCTTTAAGAAATATGGATATGCCCAGCGTTTTGGTTTTCCTGTGTTTCTGATTTTGAACGAGAAGGGTGAACGTATTCACACGCAAAACAGCGAATATTTAGAAGATGGCAAGAAGAGTTACAGTCCGTACAAGGTGCAGGCTTTCCTTGAAATGTGGAGCCCACGTGCGCTGAATGCTAAGATGTATGGCGATTGAGAAAATGGCTATAACTTCCGCCTGGCATTACAACGATAACTGTTGATGAGTTTCACTGTACGACTCCTACATTAAAATACAAACCCATGGCCAGCTCAGAAAAGTTTTTTGACCTTGTAAGACATCCAATAAAATTCAGGTTGTTTCTGTTGTCTAAACTACCCAGCGCTTATTTTAGTGGTGTGAGGGTGAGGTTTGTAGATGAACAGAAAGCAGTGGTTTCGGTGCCCTACAAATGGTTTAGCACCAACCCATTTAAGAGCACCTATTTTGCCTGCCTTGGTATGGCTGCAGAAATGAGCACGGGCGTTTTGGCCATGGCCTATACCTACCAGCAGCAACCTGCTGTGAGTATGCTGGTGTTAAGAGTAGAAGGCAATTTTATGAAAAAGGCTACCGGGCTCACAAGCTTTACTTGTGAAGATGGTCCATTGGTTCGACAGCTTGTAAGAGAAGCAATGGCATCTGGTAAACCCGCTACCGCTATTATGCGATCTACCGGTAAAAATAAAGACGGAGAAACGGTGGCGGAGTTTTCTATTACCTGGACCTTTAAGGCAAAGGCAAGTTGAGATTTAATTCACAAATTATTTTCGGCTGAGCAGAAAAAATCAGGTGAGAAATAGTTGAACTTTTAACAGACTTTAAAGCTTGCTTAAAATTCCTCTCCTGGTATCCATACAAAACCCAAAATTTGAGTGTCGCCTAAAGAAATCGACCTTTAATAGCTCCAAATACAAATGTTGTAAATTGCGCTCTTGTGATTAAAGCCACTGCAATAAACATGACAATTTGAGGTAGCTCAGGCATTTATAAATAACGAATTACTAACTGCGTACTACCCGTTAAATTCTAGACCAATATGCTGACAGAACTCAGAAAAGAACAAGCACTTGAATACCATTCCAAAGGGCGCCCCGGAAAAATCGAAGTAATACCGACTAAAGAAGCCAAAACACAACGAGATCTTTCCCTTGCTTACTCCCCCGGAGTAGCAGTACCCTGCCTCGAAATTGCAGCCAATCCTGAAGACGTTTATAAATACACCGCAAAGGGCAACCTGGTGGCTGTTATCAGTAATGGCACTGCAGTATTAGGCCTTGGTGATATTGGCCCGGAAGCCAGTAAACCCGTGATGGAAGGAAAGGCCGTGCTGTTTAAAATTTTTGCAGATATAGACGTATTTGACATTGAGATCAATGAAACGGATCCCGAAAAATTTGTCCAGATTGTTAAATCTCTTGAACCAACCTTTGGCGGCATAAACCTCGAAGACATCAAATCTCCCGAATGTTTTTACATAGAAGAGGAGCTAAAAAAACTGTGTAACATTCCTGTGATGCACGACGACCAGCATGGAACCGCAATCATATCTGCAGCAGCCTTGCTAAATGCCCTTGAAATACAAAAGAAAAAAATAGACAAAATAAAAATAGTGGTTAATGGTGCCGGCGCCGCTGCCATGGCTTGTATTCATCTCTACGAATTAATGGGTGCCAGGCATTCTAATTTTATGGTGTTTGACAGGCACGGAGTACTCTACAAAGGCAGGGAAGATATTGAAGAACAAAAAAAACCTTTTTGCGTAGATGCAAGGTATAAAAACTATGATCTCGCCAGGGCTATGAAAGACGCCGATGTATTTCTTGGATTGAGCGTAGGGAATGTGGTAACTGCAGAGATGATAAAAAGTATGGCCAAGAATCCGATCGTATTCGCCATGGCCAATCCCGACCCTGAGATAAGTTATGAAGTAGCAGTGGGTGCACGCAAAGATATTATTATGGCCACCGGCCGCAGCGATTTTCCGAACCAGGTAAATAATGTTTTAGGCTTCCCGTATATTTTCAGAGGTGCATTAGATGTAAGAGCTACGCAAATAAATGAAGCCATGAAGATGGCCGCCGTAAAAGCGCTTGCAGCCCTCGCAAAATCTGGCGTACCCGATGTAGTAAACCTTGCATACAATGATAAGAATATTGCTTTTGGACCAAATTATATTATTCCAAAACCAGTAGATCCCCGCCTGCTTTCTACAGTGGCGCCTGCCGTGGCCAAAGCTGCTATTGAAAGCGGTGTAGCCCGCAAAATTATTACTGATTGGGATGCATACAGCATAGAGCTTAACAAGAGGCTTGGCATGGATAACCAGCTCAGCCGTGCTATTGGCGCCAAGGCAAGGCAAGACCCTAAGCGTATTGTTTTTGCTGACGCAGAGAATGCTAAAATATTAAAAACAGCACAACTGGTGCTTGATGAAAAAGTCGGCTACCCCATGCTGCTAGGGAATGAAAAAAATATCAGGTCCATTGCAGCATTGCAGTCTATTGACCTTGATGGCATACCCATCATAGATCCCAAACATGAAGACACCGAAGAGTTGAGGAAAGAGTTTGGGGAATTGTTTTTTGCAAAACGCCACCGCAAAGGCGTTAACAAATATGAGGCACCAAAGCTGATGAGAGATAGAAATCACTTTGGCTGCATGATGGTGGAAACCGGCATGGCAGATTGTATGATCAGCGGCTTAAGCAGAAATTATGCTGACACCATTAAGCCAGCCATACAGATTATTGGTACAGAACCCGGCGTAAATAAAATAGCGGGTATGTATTTATTATTTACGAAAAAAGGGCCGCTGTTTTTGGCAGATACAACTGTTAACTTTAACCCCACTGCCGAAGAGCTGGCTGAGATTACTTTATTGGTAGCAAAGGAAGTCCGCAATTTTAATATTACACCGAGGATAGCAATGCTGTCCTATTCCAATTTTGGCAGCAGCGATTCTCCGGAAGCCAACCTCGTGCGCAAGGCACGACAAATTGTAAAACAAAAAGCCCCTACACTCATTTGCGATGGAGAGATGCAGGGAATGATGGCCTTTAATAAAGACATCGTCAAGGAGAATTATCCTTTTACAGAAGTGTTGAAGGGTGACGTAAACACGCTGATTTTTCCTAACCTTGCCGCTGGCAATATTGCCTATAATTTATTGCAGGAAGTGGGCGGGGCAGACAGCATTGGTCCTATATTACTTGGGCTAAATAAACCGGTACACGTATTGCAATTAGGAAGTTCAATCCGCAGTATATTTAACATGGCGATAGTTGCCGTGATAGATGCCCAGCAAAAATCTAAGTCAATAACGGAAGAAGAAATGAAAAAAAGTAAGTGGTGGAAGCGCTCCGAGAAGAAAAAGCCAGTACCAACAATTACCAACCAATAAGCCCAAATTTAATTACATGAACTTTTTTACACATTTTGGGAAATACATGCTCATGTTCAAAGGCATGTTTAGAAGACCTGAAAACTCTAAGCTTTATTGGAAAGAGTTTATGCATCAATGCTCCGATATCGGAATCAATTCGCTTGGCATTGTATCTATCATTTCTGTGTTTATGGGTGCGGTAAGTACGGTTCAGACAGCTTACCAATTAGTATCGCCGCTTATTGCCCGCACTGCCATTGCACAAATTGTGAGAGATACCGTAATCCTGGAGTTTGCTCCTACACTCGTTTGTATCGTGCTAGCCGGTGTCGTTGGTAGTAAAATTGCCAGTGAGTTGGGCAACATGCGGGTGAGCGAACAAATAGATGCGCTGGAAATAATGGGGATCAATACCAAAACATACCTTATCCTTCCTAAGATTGTAGCGGCAATTGTTACCATCCCTATGCTTGTGGTGTTGGCAATGGTGCTCGGTATTTTGGGAGGTAGAATGGCCGGTGCTGCAGCAGGCATTCTTTCAACAGAAACATTTGACCGGGGGCTGACGCAGGGTTTTATGCCCTTTAATGTAATATTTTCACTCATCAAGGGATATACGTTTGCATTTATCATCAGTTCGATACCTGCATTTTATGGTTATTATGTAAAAGGTGGTTCTCTTGAAATTGGGCGCTCCAGTACAAAGTCTGTAGTGGTAAGTTGTGTAGTGATTTTGCTTTCAGATTATGTGTTGGCTGCCTTGTTGTTGTAGAAGCCCCCTCCGCCAACCTTGCCCCGAAGTATTTCGGGGTGAAGGGAACTGGAAAACTCGGTTGTTTGAACTATTTTTTTAATAACTCTCTAACTGTTATTAGAGATTAAAAGCTCCGCCATCCGGCGCACTGGAGTATGATAGAGTTTAAAAACATTAAAAAAAGTTTTGGTGATAAACTGGTGTTAGATGGCGTGAGCCATGTAATGGAAACCGGTAAAACCAACCTGATCATAGGAACAAGCGGTAGCGGAAAAACGGTGTTGCAAAAATGTCTTGTGGGTCTTTTTGAACCGGACGAAGGAGAGATTGTGTACGACGGTGTAAGCTTTACAGACATGACGCAGGACGATAGAAAGTTGCTACGCCAGCAGGTGGGTATGCTTTTCCAGGGTTCAGCATTGTTTGACAGTATGACGGTAGAAGAAAATGTAATGTTTCCTCTTAGTATGTTTACCCACGATACGGTATCGGTAAAGAGAAAAAGAGTAAACGAAGTACTCGAAAGAGTAAACCTGGTGGGCAGCAACAAAAAGTTTCCTTCGGAGATAAGTGGCGGTATGAAAAAAAGGGTGGGTATTGCCCGGGCAATTGTATTGAATCCAAAATACCTTTTTTGTGACGAACCTAACTCCGGGCTGGATCCGCAAACATCTATGGTGATAGATAAACTTATTAAAGAATTAACCATAGAATACAATACCACAACCATCATCAACACACACGATATGAATAGTGTGATGGAAATTGGCGATAACATTTTATACATGGCCGAAGGAAGAAAAGAATGGAGTGGTAACAGCGAAGAAATTATCTTTTCAAAAAATGACCGCCTGAATGAATTCATTTTTGCCTCCCAATTTTTGCAGGATGCTAAAAACATGCGCATGATGCAGGCCAGCGGTCATTTGGATGAAGATGGCAGGATTATTAAAGCATAGCTAACGGTTACGCACAAAAGCAACCAGCATAAAAACTTTGGATACCGGCCCCAGCTTTAATAAAGCCTGGGGTATTCTTTTTTGAAAAACCAGCATTTTAACAATGGCTACCGGCACTT
>JAYTBG010000204.1:0-1672 GCA_043737055.1 Chitinophagaceae bacterium
TCTTTCTTATTTAAATCAATCACAACATGCGATCCTTTAAAATCGAAACGATTGGTAACTTCTTTACTTACGGTATTTATTGCATTATCGAGCGTTTGCAGGTCAACTTTGCTTACCAGATCAAATGATGGCATAATTATATTTTGTTCAAAAGTAAAAAACCTATCGCACAAAGGCGACAGGTTTTTACAAAAAGAACCATTTCTCTTTTAATTACAGCAATTTCAACTTAATTACTGCTCTTTACTCTGTTTTGCTCATCGCTTGCACCGCTATTTCTTTTACTGCTGGTTGCTTTTAGTTTTCCTTTATTAAATCTGTAGGTAAAAGTTAAACTTACCGCACGGCTGTCGTTAACATTTTTAAAATTTGCATCTACAGTTCCGTATTTGCTGTAACCTCTAAAAACCCCTGCGGCAAAAACATCACGTACATTTAAACGGAGGCTTCCCTGGTTTTTTAATATTTGCCTGCTTACACCTGCATTTACCTGGGTCATCGGTTTTATATAAATCACGCCTTCCAGGCTTTTACTGCGATAGAAACCACTTAGCTCAGCTGCCCATACTTTACCAAATTTAAATTGCTGTTGCAGTTGTACCATACAGGTGGTTATGCCTATTGAAATTGGCTCATTATTTACCAATCCTTTAAAGTGATTATAGTAAACATTTGTATAAATGTTGCCGCTCCACCACTTTGTTATTGATTTGTTTGCAGTAACTTCTAAACCAACTTGTTTGGCACTTGCAATATTCGCTTTTTTAATATAGGTTTCATTTGTATGGTCGTTCTGTTCCAGCACCTGCTGAATGATATCATTGGTAGCAGTATAGTTTACGGTTGTTGTTAAAAACCCTTTGTAGGTATGGCTCAACTCAACATTATGAGAAAACTGCGGGCTTATATTTGGATTACCCTGTTCAAAAGTGTACCTGTCTAAAAAGTGAACAAACGGATTCATGTCTTCATAGTCTGGCCTTTTAATTCTGCGTCCGTAATTTATAACAAATTGATTTTTTTCGTTGGCAGTGTATTGCAGGTAAACTGTAGGAAACAATTGAGTGTACGATCTTTTAAATTTTGTTTCGGTGTACACAAACTTATTTTCAACCGTACTAAAAGTATAACCTTTTGAAATACCGTTTGAGTTGGTATTTTCTACCCTTAAACCCAATTGGGCACTCCATTTTTTACCCAAAGGCCTGTTGTAATTTACATAAGCTGCATTAATATTTTCATCATAAATAAAATGATTGCTACGGCCACTATCTAAGACACTATACCATGATTTTAAACTATCGTACCTGGCATTGTTATCATTGTTTACAAAACTGGTTTTAAAACCTGCTTCAAACTTTGCATCTTTTTTTAATGGCAATGTGTAATCAACTTTACCACTGTATATTTTAATATTGGTGGGCAGCTTACCAATTAAAACATCGGGTGCCTGTTTAAGATTTCCTGCATTATCAAAGTAAGAACTTGTAAGTGGCTGCACACTGCCTGCTTTGTATTGGATAAAATCCAGATCGGCTGTAATCTCCTGCCCTGCTGTATCAAGCTTGCTACGCAGGTTAAAATTACTGCTAAAATTTTTCCACTTTTCTTTGGTCTCTGTACTGGCAGTTGTTATATCGGTTAAGTTATGATTGGGATCGTATATATTAGT
>JAYTBG010000205.1:0-10314 GCA_043737055.1 Chitinophagaceae bacterium
TTTCGCACATTTTCCTGTATAAAAAACTTAGCACCATGTACAAGCTGTGCCTCGTTATCACTACCTCTTTCTCCTGAGCCGTGCATAAAAAATATCAACGGATATTTTTTAGTGGCGTCATAATCCTGTGGCAATAAAAGCCTGTAGGGTAAGGAATCTTTGCCTTTTACCAGCCAATGTTTTTGGTAGGCATCAGTAGTTTGTGCAGTGGCTGCCAGCATAAGCAGCAATGAAGCAACAACAAAAGTTATTTTCCTTTTCATATGTATTTTTATGAGTTATAAAATATCTTCTAAAATATTGGAGCACGCCCATCGTCATGGCAAACACCCAGCGTAACTCCGCTATTTTTACCAGCCCGGTTAGAAGAGTTATTTATTCCAATTAATCTTTGCCATTTTTACATCACGGGAGTTTCCTCCAATCATTATTTGAAACTCACCCGCTTCCCAGTCATATTTTAGATCGTAGTTATAGAATTTTAAATCACTGGGTGTAATGCTGAAGGTCACTTTTTTTGACTCCCCACCCCGGAAATTTAATTTTTGAAAACCTTTGAGTTCCTTTACCGGCCGTGTTGAACTACCCACTACATCCCGTATATAAAGCTGTACTACTTCTTTGCCTTCTACATTGCTGTTGTTGGTTACCGTTACAGTTGCAGTAAGTGTTTGGTTTCCTTTAAGTTTACTGCTGCTCACCGTTACATTGCTGTAGGTAAAATTGCTATAACTTAAACCGTATCCGAAAGGATAAACAGGCTCGTTACTTACATCCAGGTAATTGCTACGAAATTTTTCAAACCATTTGCCTAATGGGCGGCCTGTGTTTTTGTGATTGTAAAATAAGGGCACTTGTCCTACGTTTTGGGGGAACGTAGTGCTTAGTTTTCCAGATGGGTTTACGTTTCCAAACAACACATCTGCAATGGCGTCTCCTGCTTCACTTCCCGCAAACCATACATTGAGAATGGCAGGGATGTTGTCGTTCTCCCATTTTAATGCTAGCGGCCTGCCGGTAAATAATACCAACACCATTGGCTTTCCTGTAGCAAGCAATGCTTTCAAAAGCTTTTGCTGTATGGCAGGAATTTCAATGTTGCTCCTGCTGCTGCTTTCACCACTCATCTCGGCCGACTCTCCCACGGCTGCAACGATGATGTCACTTTGTGCAGCCACATCGAGCGCTTCTTGTAGTATCATACTATCTGGTCTCCGATCTCTGTACAATGTTTTACCAAACATGGTAGCCCTTTCCTCAATTGTACTATCTGCATCAAGATTGCTCCCCTTTGCATACAAGATCTTTGCGGCATTCCCCACGGCTTGTTCAAGTCCGGCTAGTAAGGAAATAGACTGGTCATGTTTTGCTGCAACGCTCCATGTGCCCGCCATATTTTCTCTGTTGTTTGCCAATGGGCCAATCAATGCAATAGTGCCCGCTTTTTTAATTGGCAAAAGGTTGTTGTTGTTCTTAAGCAACACAAAACTTTGCGCTGCAATGCTCCGTGCCTCTTTACGATTGGCATCAGAAAATACCTCTGACTTAGCCCGGTTCTCATCGCAATATTTATAAGGGTCAGCAAACAATCCAAGTTTAAATTTAGCTTCTAGTATTCTCCTGCAAGCTGCATCTATTTGTGCCAGCGTAACTTTTCCTTCCTGTAGAGACTTTTTGGTTGTAAGCAACAACCCTTCTCCCACCATGTCCATATCTATACCGGCCATTAATGCACGGGCAGAAGCTGTTTGCAAGTCGCCTATTCCATGATCAATCATTTCATTTATGCCGGTGTAATCTGTAACTATAAAGCCTTTAAAGCCCCATTGCTTGCGCAGCACATCTGTCATCAGCCATTTGTTTGCAGTGGCTGGTATGCCATCTACTTCATTAAACGAAGCCATTACACTTGCCACACCTGCATCTACTGCCGCCTTGTATGGTGGAAAATATTCGTTGTACATACGCTGCCGGCTCATGTCTGTAGTGTTATAATCCCGGCCAGCTTCTGCCGCCCCATACAAGGCGTAATGCTTTACGCAACTCATGATGGTGTTGTTTTTAGAAAGGTCATTTCCCTGGTATCCATTCACCATTGCTTTTGCAATTTGAGATCCGAGGTAAGGGTCTTCGCCGCTCCCTTCAGAAATTCTTCCCCAGCGTGGGTCACGGCTAATGTCTACCATTGGAGAAAATGTCCAATTGATGCCATCTGCACTTGCTTCATTGGCAGCAATGCGTGCACTGCGCTCTACCAACGCCATGTCCCAGGTGCAACTCATACCCAGCGGGATAGGGAACACTGTTTCGTAGCCATGAATTACATCCATACCAAACAGCATCGGAATTTTTAAGCGGCTTTCCTCTACGGCAATACGCTGTACTTCTTTGATTTTTGCTACTGACTTGATATTAAAAAGGCCGCCAACTTTTCCTTCCCGAATCTTTGCGCCTATGTCGGAACTTTTTGCCTGCCCTGTTACGATGTCTCCGCTGCCTGGCAGGTTCAGTTGCCCGATCTTCTCATCCAAAGTCATTTTTTTTATCAATGCATCAACGAAGAGCTTCATTTTGGCATCGTTGCTGCCTTGGGCGGTTACAATGTTTGCATTAAATGAAATGGCCAGTATGCAGACGGCGGCAAGGAAATGTTTCATGCTTATCTGTTTAAATTTTAAGAGTTGTACTAAAACTGCAGGTCGCTCATCTTTACCTCGTATTCTATTCTGCTATTGTTGTTCTTATCTATTATCTGCATTGAAATTACCGGTTCTTTTTTCCACTCTATGCTAAGCAGGCCAAAATGATTCTCCATTACCGGGCCTTCAATGCGGTTTTTATTAAGGGTAGCAAAGTCCCAGGTAGATGTGATGCCGCTGGACGTTACATCATAAATTGGATAGAGACCCGGCTCCTCAAGTTTAGAAATTTCAGCATAGTGCACATCACCACTTAAAAAAATCACTCCAGCCGCCCTGGTTTTTTTGATAAGGTTGAGCATTCGCTTCTGCTCATGTGGAAAATTGGCCCATGCTTCGTAGCCGTTGTACTCTATGGCAAATTGAGAGCCACTTGCAATCAGTCGGAGGTCTGCTTTTTTCAGCAGCTCCTTTTCCAACCACTGCCACTGTGCTTCGCCCAAAAATATGCTGTCTGATGAAACGTGTGGGATGTAATCGGGTCTATAAAAATACTTTTCTCTTGGCAGCGCTGCAAGGGTATCGTACGGAAGCAGGTCACTTCTAAAGGTCCTGTTATCCAGCAAAATTACCTGCACGGTTTTATCGCCGTACCGGAGGTATTCTGCATGATAAATGCCCTCATGTTTTCGGCGATCGCTCTCTGCAGGTTCTTTAAAGAAATTAAGAAAGATTTCTTTTGATGCTGTTTTGTTTGGATAATATTTGCCGACATCGTTCTGGCCGTAGTCATGATCATCCCAAATAGCCAGGGTCTTTGTTTGGGTAATTAATTTTTGAAACTCTGGTTTGGCAGCAAGCTGAGCATACTTCGCTTTCAGCGTATCCATGTTATCGGTATCGCCATAAATATTATCTCCCAGGTAGATGAACAGATCTGGCTTGTAATCTGCAGCCAGCGCCAAAATGGGTTGCGCTTCTGATTCATGTGCGCAGGAACCAAACGCAATTTTGGTTACTGCCGCGGGCTGGTTGCAGGAAGCAAGCATAGCAGCCAGGATACCACCTACATAAAGAAGCGATCTGCTAAACATTGGTTGTTATTATTTAATCAATACTTTTTAAATTCGTTTTTTCCAGATGGCATAACCCTTTGCATTCATGTCAATTGGTCCTCCAGGAAAATATCTTTCATCTCGGTACCGTCCTTTGAGAGCATGGTATACATCTACAAATGTAGTTTTTGTTTGGGTCGCCAGGTATTGCATTATTAGTTGATTAGCTTCCCTGAATTGGGAAAGGAGATGGAGCCTGCTCGGACTTGGTTTCATAGAAACATAGGCCACTGGTACAGTTTTATACTTCGCCCTTAGCAGGCCGAATAATGTAATAAAACGGCTCACTACTGTTGCTTCACTAACCGTATCGCTGGCGGCGACATCATCTTCGCCACAATATATAAATATTTGTTTAGGCTGATAGGCATACAATATCTCGAACCTGTATTGAACGAGATCTGGCAATGACGATCCGCCAAAGGCACGATTCAGAATGGGGTAGCCCGGAAAATATGACTGAGTATCTTTTCGGTACTGCAGATTCGCAGATTATGTTTCTTTTTTTTGCGCAGATCACAGAATACCTTTTTTGGGGCCGCAGATTCGCAGATTTAAATGCAATGAGTAACCCCATAAACACTGCTATTGACCCCGCCAATTTTATTTTATTAACCAGGAAAATAACTGGGGGCACCAATGCCATCCACGACAGGTGGAACAGGGTTAAATCGGAAGTAAAATTTTTTAAAAACGGGTTCAGCGCAGTGTCAAACCCGTAAATATGTGTGTTGATTTATAAAATCGATCCCTTTCCTTCTACTTTGATGCAGTCCCCATATTTCAGCAACAGTCAGCAAAGGTTATCTTTCTTTATTCGCTTACAAATCCGGTGTTGATCAAAAAAGACTTAGCGGGATAAATGACTCAGACCGATGAAAAGAAATTAGATTTTCCGGCCAAAAGGAGTACAATTGACGATCATACAGGAGGAGCAGGCAGCAAAGGGTTTCAGACCTAATCAGTTTGAGACCCTTTGTTATTTGCACCACAATTTGCACGATCAAGTTACAGAAGGAATAGGAATGAGAGCTTAGAGCTTGTTGGACTGACCTTAAAGTGAGCTTCATTGTGTGTTTTTTGTGAAGGAGAAGGTAGTTCCAAAAGCATATATTTTTTCGCCCTTTCCATACAATAAATGTGGGAGGCGCTCGTGAGCTTCTCCTATTTTTACGGTGTAAGCCTATAAGGCTGGCTAGAAGTGAAAGGCAGACCTTTAGTGTTAGTATTTTAGAGCCAAGTTGCTTACAGTATTGTTCAGTGACTGGCAGGCGATAATTGAGTTTCAAAAATTGTGTTGAATCCCGAAGCTACGGCAGGGATGAACGAAGGATGAATGAGACATGGATGTAGGATAAATGAATTGATTATCCTTTCAGCAGCGAGGCGGCAGCAGATGAGCGTCAAGTAGTATAGCTTTCAGTTGATTTTTGTAACCTATAAAGACGTTGAATATGGCGATCGTAAGTAATCAGTCCCTCCTAGCAGGGGTAAGAGGTAAGGTAGGTTCTGTTGTGATAAAGCATTACGGAGATAAGGTTGTTATGACAGCGATGCCAGACATGCGTAATATAAAACCAACTGCACTTCAGCGGATGAAACGAGACAATTTTGCCGCAGGTGTGCAATATGCAAAGGAGATTATGCAGGACCCGAAGAAAAGGGCTATTTACGAAAGCAAAATGGCTAAGGGGCAAAATCTATTTAGGTTTGTGCTTAGAGAGTATTTGTTGAAAGGATTGTGATTGAACTCTTCAGATTTAGGTGGGTAGAAGAGGAAATACTTCGTTGTTGTGAGCAAATTTAATTAACTTTTTTACCTACTTTCTAACGGAATCCGCAAACAATAACTTTGAATTTAAAGAAGACGAGCAGCACACCCCAGGTGTTGGTAGTGAGATTATAGATATGGAGTCGCCTTTACGATATAAAAAGAGTTGCATGATAATGAATACGCAAAGCTCATCTAGGAATTGCCACATCGATTTTCGCATGGCTCTAGTACTTGTGTCTTAACTGCATAAACATTCCCTTGCTTTGCATAGAGACGTCTGTTTAACATCGAGAAAAAACGTTTATTTTCGGCTTTTAAATTATATCTATGAAATATCTACTTAGGGAGGTCATCTTCTTATTTTTGATCTTCTTATTTTTTAATGGTTGCGAAATTAATGGAAATGGTACGGGGAACCCTATTTCGCCTCGCAGTTCCCTTACTAACGAAAAGGACTCAACATCCATTCAAAATGCGATTATAAATTCAGTACCCACTATTAAAAATAATGAGTACTACTACAAGCTTCAGGTTCCGATGGGCGCAACCTATGAGTATTCCATTTATACTTCTAACAGTGCCCGTGTTAGCGCCCCACAGCAAGACGTCACAACCAAAACTGACTTGAACTTTACTGTTCAATACCAGATTTCTAAGAATGAAGATGGGCGACAGGTATTTAGTATTATCTACAAAAAACTTGGGTTGAATATTCAAACTACTGGTAAGGATGACCAGCGTTACAATTCAGAAAATGTAGAATCTATTGAGCGATGGGATAAACTGCTGGTAAAATTGAAAGGGGCCAGATTTAATATCATCATGAATGACAGTGGCAAAGTGTTGGCAGTTGATGGCGTCAGTGAAATAGAAAGTGGTGCGCTGGCCGATGTGCAAAGCGATCCACCTGAAGTACGGGAGGTTATTAAAAAATTCATTGCTCAAATCTCAGGAGCAGAATTTATAGAAAATAATCTTGGCAAGGCTTTGGGTCTTTCTTCTATAGTAGGTTTGCAAGTAGGTAAGCAGTGGACCGAAAAAGCAGAAACAAATGAAACGCTGAACCTGGATGCAACTGTAGAGAATAGAATTACTAAAGTAAGCGAGGAGGAAGTGGTTGTAAGTACAGAAGGCAACATCCAGACGAAAAAATCAAATTCGATAAAGATGTTTGGTTCCAATTTTAATACGGATTTAAAAGGTAGCCAAAAGGGTTTAGCCAGAATAGATCCGCTAACAGGATTACCTATAAGTATTGAGTCTACAATGGAAGTAAAGGGTACATTGTTTTCTGTTGGCAAAGCGCTGCCTATTGAGATAATTATTAAAAAGAACATTACAGGCAAAAGGATATAAGTTGGAAAAACGGCAAGGCGCTTTTAAAAAGCATCTTTTATGTTGACGTACGTTCTTGCAAGGAACACAAGCGCTTCATATGCAGTAAAGAACTTTTCCAAAGCAACGCCCACTGCCAGGTTAAGTTTACATCATCATTTTGCAGTATCGTTGCGCAGTATTTATACTAACAGATTGGGAATACTACCCAATTTTTAGAGGCTCGCAACTTTCAATAAATAAATCTTCTATTTTTAGGTCGTTGAGCTCACTTAGCAGCCACCCCTGCCCTAAATGACGATCTTAAAATTTACATTTACTCTTTTTCTATATTTTCCTATATGCTCTTCGGCACAGACTGATAGTACGGAAGGTTTGTTGCAAAAATTCCCAAGCACCTATTTCCAAAAGATCGATCATAAAATAGAGGCTTATTCCGATAGACTCAGTTCTAAAACAAAAAAGACTCTCACAAAGCTTAGCCGTTGGGAGCAGAAAATTCATACGTTATTATTAAAAACAAGCCCGGCAACCGCTGACAAATTATTCGGTCCGGGCCAGCCAACTTTTACTGTATTGCTGCAAAAAATGAAACAGGGGGAAGCAATACAGCAGGAGTATGCGGCGCAGTATCATGCCTATAGAGATCAACTAAATATCCATGTAAAATACGCTCAGAAACAGGAGGCGGCTTTCAAGACAAACCTCAATAGAATTGAAAAAGTTAGCACGAAGCTCAATTCACTTGACTCTTTGGTTGCAGAAACGGAGGATATAGAAAGGTTTATTAAAGAAAGAAAACGGCAATTGATACAGCATTCTATGAAATACATAGGCAGTAGCAAATATCTAAAAAATATCAACAAGGATGCTTATTACTATTCTGAAATTCTTCGTAATTCCAAAGCGACATTTTCTGACCCCAAAAAAGTTGAGGAGGTTGCAATTAAATTATTAGAAAATATATCCGGTTTTGAAAAATTCAGTATGCAGAATTCTCAACTATCAGGTCTTTTTGCTTCACCCTTATCATTTCCGTCTTCAGGCGTTCTCAGTTCAGTACCGATCGTGAGCGGTATTCCCACACGTGCCGGTATGCAACAGTTTATTCAGACAAATGTGCCCACTATACAAGATATTAACACGAGTCAGTTACTGGAAGGAAATGTATCTGAGCTCAAATCACAGATTGATAAAATAAAGGGTTACGCAAGTGGTGGTAGCCAAAATAACGATGGGCTTCCGGATTTTAAACCGAACTCACAAAAAGCAAAGCCTTTCTCGAAGAGACTGGAATACTCCACTGATTTACAATTCGGCAAGCCCAACTCTATGTTGCCTTCCACTACTACAATGGCGTTAGCAATAGGGTACAAGTTTTCAGACATCAGCAGTGCTGGCGTTGGGGTTAATTATGCTTTAGGTATGGGCAAAGGGTGGGATAGCATCCGTTTTTCCCACCAAGGCATCGGAATTAGGAGCTATCTCAAAATGAAACTAAAAAAGGGGTTTGCTATTCAGGCTGGCTCTGAATGGAATTATATTTTCGATGGTGCGAAATTAAATAACCAGCCAATGGACAGTAGATGGCAACAAAGTGCTTTAATAGGTTTGAGAAAATCGTTACATGCTGGCAAAAAAGTTAAAAGCGATTTTCAATTGTACTATGACTTTTATCACGATAGACATGTGCCAGTTTCGCAGCCATTCGTTTTTCGATATGGGTATAGCTTCGGACAAAATTGAGATAATGTTAAGCAAATATTCCGGCTAACCGCCTGGACAAATTAAAAGACTGCGAACTAACTGTTACGAATATGAAGAAATTATTTATTTTCCTGTTGGCATTGAATTTCCTCACCCAACTCAAGGCACAGGTTAATTATCAAACTGGTGCTGCGGAATATTCCTTGCCCATTTTTAACTGGAAAGATGACCATGGATTTCTTACTTCCGGGGTAGCTTTAAACTATACATCAGGAAATGGATTAAAGGTGAATGATATATACTCTAATGTGGGCCAAGGGTGGAATTTGATGGCTGGAGGATCTATTACAAGAATACAAGTTGGTGAGCCCGACGACCAAAAATCTTACAAACAATTTGCGCCGGAATCTCACCTCGACCTAAAGAAATATCCTGCTGGTTACCTTTATTCAACAATAGATCCCGGCTTAGGAGTATCTACTTCAGTTAACCAATTTCCAATATTTGGTTCCAGAAATGTATTATACAAGCAATACAATGATGTAGCTTCTGATAAAGAGTTGGATATATTTTCCTTTCAATTTAATGGTAAAGGAGGGCGGTTTATATTGGACAAAAACACTAACCAAGGTGTTTGCCTGGAAAATCAGCGAATTAAAATATGGTTTGACCGTAATGAGCTCAATGCATTTAGCAACAACATCCGAACAACCATTATTGCTTTTTATTTGCAAGATGAAAGTGGTACGATTTACAAGTTCAGTAAATATCTAACAACAAAAGTTCTAAAACCGTCTTATTGTAATGGTAATTTTACCAGCAAATTACAACAGCCAGATTTTAAGAATGGACGAATTTACCATCAGTCATCTTTTGAAGATGTGAATATTGTGCATCCCTATGTAATTAATGAATGGCAACTTACGGAGGTACAAGATGGATTTACCCAAAGAAAAATCTTTTACAATTATAACCCGACAAGGGATATAAATATTAATTCAGGCACCTCTATCACTACCTATGAGGGTGCCAAAGTAACATTATTTGCGGGCTTACAGCCTAAAGTTTATTCAGTTATCACTCGCCTAATATCAAAAGCCCAAGTGGCAGATCTTTCAACAATTACGTATCCCGACGGACACGAGGTGAACTTCAACTATAGCAAGGAAAGGATAGATCTTCCCAACACATTTGCTTTAAGTTCTGTGGATGTGAAGTATAGAGGGCGGTTTCTTTCAAAGCATGAATTGCAAACCCGCTATTTTGTAGGTAATGGAATTACCGACAGGGTGCCTACAGGACAAATACTGGCTGCAAGGCTTTGCCTGCGTTCCGTTACACGGGTAGGTCCTGACCTCAAAATGAATGACAACCCATATGAGTTTGATTACCATGTGGGTTCAAGTATTCCTGACGATGGCGTACCCCCTCCTTTCACACATTTGAAAGACATCTGGGGATTTTATAATGGAGACCAAAGTGCTGATTTTAACAATGTTTCCATTTCTCATCTCAAAAAATTAAGCGAATTAAATTTCAATCAGGTTTATGGACTTTGTTTTAGAAGGAATGGGCTTTCTACAGTAAAATTGAACCCTAAACCCGGGTACGCAAAAAACGGATTGCTTAAGCAAATTATTTTCCCAACCGGGGGTGCCATTAGCTATGATTACGAACAGAATGAATCTGTGTTGCCCGGATCTAGTACCAACTCTTATGTGGGTGGGGTGCATGTTTCTAAAAC
>JAYTBG010000206.1:0-1662 GCA_043737055.1 Chitinophagaceae bacterium
TCTCCGCTCCTATCCCAACAACCAGCCTCTCTTTTTTTAGCCTTTAAACAAACGAAAATGAAAAAGATTCTTCTTTTTTTCATGCTTATTCCTGCGATAGGAATGAGCCAGGCAATGTGGTAAGCACATTTCGGGTTTTTCCAAAACCGGATAAAACCCTTGAATTTGAAAAAGCATTTGCATTGCTTCGGGAGCGCCACAATTCGCCACCGTTATCCGACTCAAGGGAGGGTTGAAAGAGTTGTCGGAAGATTTTTACAAACCTATGGGAGAAAGGTTTGATGCTGCCCATGGCTCAGGAGCGTGGACCCGGTACCTGGCAGATTATGCCACCGCTATAGAATCACGCTGGAGTGAGATGCTTTTTCTTCGGGCTGATCTTAGTTCCAAATAAACACAAAGGCATATCTCAACAACTATAATCCCTGGGAACACCCGGGGATTTTTTTATTGCATGTCAGCCTTGCCATTAGCATATATGTTTTCTACCTTGCATATTTAAACATCGCACTACACTGATGATTTTGCAAAAAGTTTTTTTTAGTTACTCTAGAAATGACGCTGCAGACTTTGCAGTGCGCCTGGCGCAAGACCTCGGTAAAGCAAGCTTTGATGTTTGGATAGATCAACAAGACATCAGGGCGGGCATGGAGTGGGACCTGGAAATACAAAAGGCACTTGAAAGTTGTGACTGCCTCCTTTTTATAGAATCAGAAAAATCGGTTGTATCCAATAATGTTTTAGATGAAGTGTATTATGCCCTTGGCCAAAACAAAAAAGTAATTCCGGTTATTTACCATGATAGTAAAACACCGTTTCGGCTTCGGCGACTTCAGCATATCGATTTCACTAAAGAATACCAGGCAGGGCTAGATGATTTGCTGGGTGAACTAAGAGGCGATCACACTAACCGGCAGCCAACTACTGTTACTGCGGCAGTTGCCAATGCCTTCAATTTTAAGAATACACGAACAAAGCGCTTGCTGCTACTATCTACTCTCGGCGTGCTCGGTGCCATCGTAATACTTTTTTTAATTTTTAATAGAATCGAAACTATCTCTGCAAACTCCTCCGCTGCAAGTGGCACTATTGCCGACAGCGGCTCTGTGCAAATAAACCCAATACACGGAGATACGGCACAAAAGCCAGGCACTGGGAATATATTATCCGTGCAGCAGGAGGAACAGAAAGTATCCACTGCAAAAATCCAAAAAGTCAAACCCGTAGTAAAGCAGAAGAAGTTGCCTGTAAGTAGCTCGCCAAACGTGGAGGCGTTGTCGTCAGCCGAACAACTTTTAAAAACGTTTACCGGCAACTGGCGTCTTGTAAAAGTATTGCCAGCGCCTGCATCTCACCGGGGCTATATAAAAATTGAACGAGTAGATGACAGGCAAGCAAAGATTGTAAGCAGTTTCCAGTTTTATTTTAAGAATACAAATGCGGAAGCCCGGTTTGTTGTATTCAATGGCTTTGCCTCTTGTGCATCCTGTATTTTAAAAAACGAGGTGAACATGATTGAGAAGGACCTCGCCATTGACACTAACCGTTACACGATCCTTAAAAAAGATGTGCCGGGCGAAGGTAAAGCTGGCGACACCACTGCTACTATTGGCGGAAACAGCAGCTTGAGTGCTGCGGTAAAGTTGCAACTCTTGAATAAAA
>JAYTBG010000207.1:0-10269 GCA_043737055.1 Chitinophagaceae bacterium
TGTATGAAGACGAGTACCGGCGGGCTGCCATTTGCCCAAAATGTGGTGCTAACGAAATCGTGTTACTACCTAAAAAATCAGCGGGTAATATTGCTACGGCACTTCTCACCTGGGTATTCTCCAATTATGCAGTATCTGTAGACCATGTTTACACTTGTGCCCGCTGTGGCTATGAAACCGAAACCCTTCCTGACCCACCTGAAGACTATGAAAATAAGGATCTGCTTTAGCAAATCTATTGCTGTTGCTGCACCATCTGCATATACCGCCGGCATGAGTTTCCGTCGGCATCATTGTCAAGAAGCGACGTATCACACACAGATATTTGCTACATTTACCCTAACCAGTTATGAATAAAATAGCTATGATACCGGCTCGTTATGCAGCCACCCGCTTTCCTTTTAAGCTCATGCAGCCGCTTGGCCAGAAAACAGTTATACGCCATACCTACGACAACACGGTGGCCACCGGCCTGTTCAATGATGTGTTAGTAGTAACAGATCATGAAATAATTTACAACGAAATAGTTTCCAATGGCGGCAAAGCAATGATGAGTCAACACCCGCACGAAAGCGGTAGCGACCGTATTGCTGAAGCCATTGCCGGCATGGAGGTAGATATTATTTTAAATGTGCAGGGTGATGAGCCTTTCGTACAAAAGGAACCGCTGCAAAAATTATTGCAGGCTTTTGATAATGAGCAGGTGCAGGTGGCTTCGCTTATGAAAAAATTTACTGACCTCTCCCTGGTAGCCAACGAAAACTATGTAAAAGTGGTGGTAGATCATCAAAACGATTCTCTGTTGTTTAGTCGCAGTGCTATCCCCTTTCAGCGGGATGAACAGGTAACTACCGATTATTTTGAGCACATTGGTGTTTATGCTTTTCGCAAAGAGGCCTTGATAAGATTTACCCTTTGGCCCGCTGCTAAACTTGAACAAGTGGAAAAACTGGAGCAGCTTCGTTACCTGCATAACGGCATTCGCATCCGCATGATTGAAACAGAGCAGGTGAGTGTAAAAATTGATGTGCCCGAAGACCTGGCCAAAGCGGAAATGTTTCTTCAGAACATGCAACCTTAAAACAATCGTTTATATGCAATCTTTATTTGACAGCAATACTTACGAGGGTATTGTAGAACGTATGAATACACTTTCGCCAGCCTCAGAGGCCCAATGGGGCAAAATGAATGTGGCACAAATGCTGGCCCATTGCAAAGAGGCATTCAGAGTTCCGCTAAGTGAAAAACCGATGCCTCGCATGCTCCTTGGAATCTTACTGGGCTGGGCATTCAAATCAAAATTGTACAGTGACGAGTCCTGGAAAAGGAACCTACCCACTGCTCCAAACTTTATCATTAAAGATCAACGGGATTTCAACAAAGAGAAGACGGAACTTATGGAGATGGTAGACACGTTTTATAAAAAAGGAACCGACGAGGTGGGCAAGTTTCCGCACCCGATGTTTGGAAAGTTTACGCCGGCACAGTGGGGTCAAAGTATGTACAAACATTTGGACCATCACCTGCAGCAGTTTAACGTTTAGGAAAGGGAGCTTTGGCTGTCATGCTGAGGAACGAAGCATCTTGTACTCCAGTTGTTGAGATGCTTCGTTCCTCATCATGACAGGACCGGGTTTTATATTTCAAGAAATTTTATAGCCGTTCCGTTGGATAATTCAATCTACGCCAATCCTTACCATCAACGCTTCCACACATAATATAGCACGCCTTTCAAATCGTCTGTAAAGAAAAAGGAAGAAGCATTGTTCATTAAAACGTCGCAGGGCCGGCCATGGCGGCCAGCTTCGGTCTTTCCGGTGAGAAAGCCGCTTACGATTTCTGTGTACTTGTTGTTTGCTTCAATACGTACGATTGCGTTTCCTCTTTGCCGCCACACACTGGTACTACCATGCAGGCAAACCAACACTGAATTGTTGAGGGCTGCATCTTCAAAATTTTTAAAATAGTCAAACCCGAGTGGGGCGCTGTGTGCTTTAAAGCCGAGGAATGCTTTCGGTGGTTCCTGGATTCCGGCAGGCCTTGCAGAATCTTTAAAAGTTTCATCAGCATAAATTTTCTGCTGGTACTGAAAATAATAAGGCCAGCCATAAAAACCAGCACTGTCAATTTGCTGGAAAACATCTTCCGGTTTATCCGGTCCAATCAAGTCTCTACCCATACCCGTTCCCCAAAGCTGGTCACCTATAAATTTTAGACCCACGGTATTTCTTAACCCACTAGCAAATGTTTTAGCAGCGCTACCATCAGGGTTCATTTCTACGATGCTCGCCCTGATGGTTTCTTTCTCTATACATGCATTGCAACTGCTACCCACACTCACATATAATTTATCATTTTTAAATGCAATGCTTCGGGTTAAATGCCAGCCGCCATATTTATAATTAAGGCCATAGTCGGGGAAGCTGGCCACCAATGCACCTGTATCAGCAGGCCCAGCTTTACCCGCCTCGTATTTGAATCTGCGAAGTCGGTCAGTTTCTGCCACATAAATAAAATCTTTGTAAAATGCCACCTGGTTTGGGTTGTGCAAATTATTTAAGAACGTAGTTATTTTATCAAAGCTCTTGCTGCTGTCGTTCCAGTTCTCCAGGATCAGTACCCGCCCACGGCGGTTGTCGCTGCGATCGTGCATGTCCGTAGCGAACAATCTGCCGTTCGGACTCTTTACTAAAAATCGCAACCTGGTATTGAGCTTTGCAGCTACGGCGATACCATAACCTACAGGAATTTGAAGGTAAAAAGAATCTGTATTGCTGAGGCGCACCTGTTGCGGAGACAAACCTATGGACAATGCCGATGTGTTGATGGTATCGATGGTTGTGTGGACTGCAGGCTGGTTGATGACAGTAATTGGGGTGGCTTGGGTTATTTTTGAAGATGCAGGCTGCGAGTTTCGATTGTTGTTGCAACCCAACGCAAACAGCAAGAGCACAGCTAAACATCTCATATTATTGTACGTTTACAAGGCGGCTTGCTGCTTCCGCCAATGTCTCTTCTTTTTTGGCAAAACAAAAACGCAGCACTCTATTTTCTACCGGAGTTTTGTAGAACGCCGACACGGGAATGGTGGCCACACCAAATTCTTTTATTAACCGTATGGCCAGGTCCTTTTCTTTTTCTTCGCTGAAGTCTTCGTAGCTGTACAATTGAAAATAACTGCCGTACGAAGGCAAGGGCTTAAACTTTGTGGCCCGCATGGCATTAAGAAAAAAATCTCTTTTGCCCTGCAAAAATTTACCTAGCCCCATGTAGGCATCCTTATTTTTTATAAAAGCAGCCAATGCAAATTGCATAGGACTGTTGCAGGTAAAACAATTGAACTGGTGCACTTTTCTAAACTCCTGCATCAAGTTAGGCGGAGCTATGCAGTAGCCTAACTTCCACCCGGTGCAATGGTACGTTTTGCCAAAAGAAAAACACACGAAGCTGCGCTTATACAAAGCGGGATAGTTTAAAACCGAAAGGTGTTTCTTATCATCAAACACAAGGTGTTCATACACTTCATCGCTAATGATAAATATGCCCGTACCTTTTACCAATGCGCTCAATTCTTTGAGATCATCTTCCGCAAGCAGGGCTCCGGAAGGATTATGCGGGGAGTTAATGATGATAGCTTTGGTTTTAGCATTGATCTTTTCTTTTACCACTTGCCAGTCAATGCTATAGTCGGGAAACTGGAGGGCAATGGGTACCGCTACCCCGCCATTGATTTCGATATTCGGGATGTAACTGTCATAAGCAGGTTCAAAAACGATGACCTCATCGCCTTTCTGCAAAATGCTGGTAAGCGCTGTGTAAATGGCGTAGGTACCACCCGGCGTAATCGTTATTTCATTGTTCCAGTCTATGCTGGCGCTGTATAGTTCTTTTACTTTTTCCGCCAGGCCCTGCCGTAAAGCAGGTAAACCGTTCATGTGTACATACTGGTTTTGGCCTTGTAGCATGGCCTCGTTTACCAGGTCTGTCAAAGTTCTGTCCATCAAAAAATCTGGGAAACCCTGCCCGAGGTTGATGGCATTGTGCTTTTGAGCCAAGACACTCATTTCTGTAAAAATGGTGGTGCCTACTTGGGGGAGTTTACTTTCAATGAATGGTTCCAAAGTTAAAAATGATTTATAGGCGGAATATTAAAAATTAATTCGGGCCGCAGATTATTTTCTCCACGTAGGCGGTTGAAATATTAATTTGCTGTAGCCCCGGGTGGAATTTAGCCCCTACTTTTTTTAAAAGCAGCAGATTCGCAGATTTCTGATTTGCGCATCTGCGGCAAAATTTTTTGCGATAGGTTATCCTGCAGCAAAGGCCTAAAGGTATTTATCTCCCTTACTCCTTTTGATCTCCGCAACATACTCCTTTATCTCCTGCTCATTTTCTTTTTTACAAATGAGCAATACGTCGTCTGTGTCTACCACTATAAAATCATCAAGCCCCTGCAAAACGAGCAATTTAGATTTGGGTGCATGCACCATATTTTTGGTAGCATCAATAATTACCACATTCTCGCCGCTAACGGCATTACCCAAATAATCTTTTTCAATAGTATCGTAGGTACTCTTCCAGGTGCCAAGGTCGCTCCACCCAAAATCTGAAGGAATAACATACACATTGTCCGCCTTTTCCATAATACCATAATCGATGGAAATGTTGATGCACTGCGGGTAAATTTTTTCCAGTGCTTCACTTTCTTTAGCTGTGTTGAAATGATTTTTTTCTGCATCAAAAACCTCGTGCATTTCTGGCAGAAGATTTTCAAATGCTTTTACAATATTTTTTACCTGCCACACAAAGATGCCGGCATTCCATAAAAAATCGCCGCTGGCTATAAAAGTCTTAGCCAGGTCCAGGTCGGGCTTTTCGGTAAAGGTTTTTACCTTAAATACGTTTTCACTTACTGACAGTGAATCGTGTTGGATGTAGCCATAACCCGTATTGGGATGGTGTGGTTTTACGCCGAGGGTTACCAGTGCTTTTATATGAGATGTAAAGTGTAGTGCATCCTGGCAGGTTTTTTTAAACGCCTCTGGTTCGGTTATTAGGTGATCTGCCGGCGCACAAATGAGGTTTGCATTGGGATCTAATTGCAGCAATTTATAAGATATATAAGCTATGCAGGCTGCAGTATTTTTTCGGCTCGGCTCACACAATATATTGTCAGGGTTCAGTTCGGGCAACTGCTGTTGCACAATCGTTTTGTATTGTGCAGTGGTAACAATGTAAATGTGGTCTGCCGCTGTAAATTTTGCAAAACGATCGAAGGTGGCCTGGATGAGGGTACGCCCAGTGTTCAGGATATCCAAAAACTGTTTGGGGTAATCTGTGCGGCTCATTGGCCAGAAGCGGCTTCCGATACCGCCGGCCATAATAGCCACGTAATGATTTTTATTCATGTGAAGGATGTACTGATTGTTAGTGAACTTAATTTATATGATCCCTTCCCTTACCATATCCTGCAGGTGAAGTATGCCTAAATATTTTTTTCCCGACACCGCTGCCAATTGGTTGATGTTATGTTGCCGCATTTTATCCAATGCCACTACGGCCAATTCTTCCCCTTCTATAGTTTTCGGATGCGGGCTCATAATATCGCCTGCTGTCAATTGTAAAAATGAATCATATTTCTCCAGCATTCGCCTAATGTCACCATCTGTAATGATGCCTAAAATCTCTTCAGCGTCATTTAAAACGGCTACGGCGCCCAGCCTTTTACTGGTTATTTCAACAATAGTTTCTTTGATAGATGCATCCCTTTTTACAGATGGACGTTCGTGGGGCAACACCAGGTCGGTAACCCGCAGGTATAGCTTTTTGCCCAGCGAACCTCCGGGGTGGTAGCGTGCAAAGTCTGTAGATTTAAAGTTCCGGGCTTCCATCAGGCAAACTGCCAGTGCATCGCCCATTACCATTTGTGCGGTGGTGCTTGTAGTAGGTGCAAGATTATTTGGACAAGCTTCCTGTGTTACTGTTGTGTTTATTACGATATCACTTTGTTGCGCCAGGTAAGATTGCATATTGCCAACCATACCAATAAGGGTGTTACCGAAATTTTTAAGAAGAGGTGCAAGCACTTTTATTTCAGGGCTGTCGCCGCTTTTGCTAATCACCATCACCACATCTTCTGGTTGCACCATACCAAGGTCCCCGTGGATGGCATCTGCAGCATGCATAAACAGTGCTGGTGTGCCAGTGCTGTTTAACGTGGCTACTATTTTTTGAGCTACGATGGCACTTTTCCCAATACCACTGATAACGAGGCGGCCTTTACTTTTGGCTAACAACGTCACCGCATTTTCAAAAGAGGAGTCAATAAAAGTTGCCAGTTGCGCAATGGAAGCGGCTTGCATGCCAATGCTGGTTAAGGCGCTGGATATAATGGGATGATCGCTCATTTTTTTACGGGGCAAACCTACTTTAAATAGCCCACAATGCAAAGAATCTCAAAGTGAGAATAAGCCCCTGTTACTGGCTTCAGCAGATTTAATTTTTTAGGGGTAAGGCATTATTTTTTCGCTACCTTAATAGCAAATTGGCAGCAGCCACAGCGGGTTACAAGCACACGCAACAGGGCGTAAACGGTTTGCGATTGCAGTGCTATTCATTTAACTTCGCTGTCCCTTATGAAAAATCCTGGTATATGATATTGAATCATATACTTAAATGAGAGAGAGTGTAAATTATGAGTACCGCAAAATCAGCAACGGGCACTGCAAAGAAAGCAGCCCCAAAAAAAGCCAGTATCAGGCAAAGTACCGCTAGTAAGAATTCTGTGGATGCAGCGCACAATTTGGCTGCACAACTGCAGGAACAGTTCGGATTTGATGGGTTTAAAGATCCGCAGGAAGCTATTATACAATCACTATTATCTGGCACCGATACTTTTGTAATAATGCCAACGGGCGGCGGCAAGAGCCTATGTTACCAGTTGCCGGCAGTAATACGCCCCGGTGTTGCCATTGTGGTGTCTCCACTTATTGCGCTTATGAAAAACCAGGTAGACCTGGTAAGAAGCTACAGTAGTAAAGATGATGTAGCCCATTTTTTAAACAGTACGCTGAACAAAGGCCAACAGAAAATAGTAAAAGATGATTTGATCAGCGGGCGCACCAAGTTATTATACGTGGCACCGGAGACCCTCACCAAGGAAGAAAACATAGACTTCTTTAAGGAATTGAATATTTCTTTTTTTGCGGTAGATGAAGCCCATTGTATTTCAGAATGGGGTCACGATTTCAGGCCTGAATATCGCCGCCTGAAAGAAATGATGGACATGATTAACCCCGATATACCCATCATAGCACTCACGGCTACGGCTACCCCAAAAGTGCAAAGCGACATTTTAAAAAATCTTGGATTACGAAATCCAAAAGTTTTCATTTCTTCTTTTAACAGGCCTAATCTCTGCTATGAAGTTCTGCCCAAAATAAACCTTGAGCAAACCAATAAGAGCATTGTAAGATTTATACAATTGCACAAAAACAAGAGCGGTATTATTTATACACTCAATCGTAAAACCACGGAGGAGCTGGCAGGAATGCTAAATGCGAACGGCATTAGCGCTGTTGCCTACCATGCAGGCCTTGAAGCCAAACTGCGTGCCCGCCGTCAGGATGAGTTTTTAAATGAAGATGTGCATGTAATTGTGGCCACCATTGCTTTTGGGATGGGCATAGACAAACCGGATGTGCGCTTTGTAATTCATTATAATATCCCAAAGTCTATAGAAAACTATTACCAGGAAACAGGGCGTGCCGGGCGGGATGGTATGGAAGGCAAATGTGTTTTATATTATTCACATAAAGATGTGAGTAAGCTGGAACACCTGATGCGGGACAAGCCCCTAAGTGAAAGAGAAGTAGGCGCACAGTTGATAAACGAAACGGTGTCTTATGCCGAGAGCAGTGTATGCCGACGCAAAACACTCCTTTATTATTTTGGAGAAGAATTTAATGATGCTGAAAGTTGTGGGCACTGCGACAATTGCCTTAACCCCAAAGAAAAAATAGAGGCAAAGTCAGATGCGGTGACTGTTTTAAAAACGGTAAAAGCCCTGGGAGAACATTTTGCCATTGAATATGTGTTGTTGATTTTAACAGGGAAGGCTACCCCACAGGTGTTGATGTATCGCCACGAAGCTCTGGATGCTTTTGCCAGCGGCAACGACAAGGAGCCACACTTCTGGAGCAGCCTCATACGGCAGATGTTGCTGGAGGGATTGCTTGAAAAAGATATTGTAGAATATGGGCTGTTGAAATTTACCAAAAAGGGTACTGCCTTTTTAAAGAAGCCGTCCAGTTTTAAGATAGTGCTTAACAATTTGTTTGAAGATGCCAATGCAGATGATGATGCCAACGAACCTACGGGGGATGTAACCGGTACTACTGACGAAAAGTTATTAGAGCTGCTAAAGGAACTGCGCAAGAAAGTGGCTAAAGAAAAAAACTTGCCGCCGTTTGTTATTTTTCTGGAAAGCTCCCTGGAAGATATGGCCACAATGTATCCTACAAGCATGGCTGAACTGGAAAAAATAAGTGGGGTGAGCAAGGGAAAATCTATGCGCTATGGCAAGCCATTTCTGGATACTATTGCAGTTTATGTGGAAGAAAATGACATTACGAGGCCAGATGATTTTGTAATGAAAAGCGTAGCCAACAGGAACAACAACAAAATTTTTATCATCCAAAATGTAGATAAAAAAATACCGTTGGAAACCATTGCTAAAACCAAAGACCTTAAAATAGAAGAATTACTTGAAGAGATGGAAACCATTGTAGCCAGTGGTACCAAGTTGAACCTAAACTATGCCATAGACGAAATGGTGGACGAATACGACCAGGAAGAGATCATTGAATATTTTAAAAGTTGCGAAACATCCTCATTGCAGGTAGCCCAGGAAGAACTTTCCGAAAGCGATTTCAACTGGGAGCAGCTTAAGTTAATGCGAATTAAATTTTTATGTGAGTACGGAAACTAGGAGCTGTAAACAAAAAGTGTACAACGCTGTTAGAAAAAGTTGATCGACCAGCTTTTACATCAGCGTTGGTTTTGTAACACTACAACAACATCATCCAAACAATCTCCATAACAAATAAAAAATTCATTATGAGTACTGTCCACGCTTATGCCGCCGCTGCTGCTGATGCAGCCATTGCGCCCTTTAAAATTGATCGCCGTGAACCGGGCCCGCACGATGTACAAATAGAAATCTTGTACTGCGGAGTTTGTCATTCAGATATTCACCAGGCACGAAATGAGTGGGGTAATTCTATTTACCCAATGGTGCCCGGCCATGAAATTGTAGGCAAGGTAACTGCCGTAGGAGATCAAGTTAAAAACTTCAAAGTGGGAGATCTTGCAGGTGTTGGTTGCCTGGTAGATTCATGCCGCACTTGCGAGCAATGCGCTGCTAACGAAGAACAGTTTTGCGAGAATGGTTCTACAGGCACTTACAATAGCCTTGATAAAAATGGCCAGCCTACGTACGGCGGTTATAGCTCCCAAATAGTGGTAGATGAGGCTTTTACTTTACATGTTTCAGATAAGCTAGACCTGAAAGCAGTAGCGCCTTTGTTATGCGCAGGTATTACAACTTACTCACCACTGCGCCACTGGAAAGTAGGCCCGGGGCAAAAGGTGGCGGTAGTAGGCTTAGGTGGACTGGGGCACATGGGCGTTAAGCTAGCTGCGGCTATGGGAGCTGAAGTTACCGTCATCAGCACCTCAGATTCTAAAGCCGAAGACGCCAGGAGAATGGGCGCAGTAAATTTTATTAACAGCAAAAATCCGGATGCCTTCAAAGGTTTTAATAACTACTTCCACTTTATCTTAAATACGGTGTCGGCGCCTAACAACCACGACACATTATTACCCTTGTTAAAAACCAATGGCACCATGACGCTGGTTGGTGCGCCGCCAACGCCGTCTGGAGTAACTGGTTTCAACCTCATTATGCAACGCCGCTCTTTATCGGGCTCGCTCATTGGCGGAATCAAAGAGACCCAGGAGATGCTTGACTTTTGTGCGGAACATAATATTACCAGCGATGTGGAAATTATACCTGCCAGCGAAATTAATAATGCTTACGAACGCATGATGAAAAGCGATGTGAAATACAGGTTCGTAATTGATATGGCAAGCTTAAAAGATTAAGCAAAGGCAAGCCTCCAAAAAGAATATAAACCCCTACTTAAATTTGCAGAAAACTTGCTGGTTTAAAGTAAATCCCCTTATTTTTGCAACCCCGAAAGGGATTCA
>JAYTBG010000208.1:0-1657 GCA_043737055.1 Chitinophagaceae bacterium
GGGATATTATTTTGTTATGCTGCAGCCTCATTTACACAAATTCACTTTACGTCTCGCAAATTATTATTTTAAAAACTGGATTAAAATCCGGGTAGGGAACATTGATTACCTCCATACAAAATTGCTGAGTGTTACATAATGTTTGTTGCTGGATGCGTTTTTATAAATATTATAAACAGTTGGGTAGAATTTGTGATTGGGTACAAACACATGCGGTTGCCGGTAAGGCTCTGTATAAGAATTTCCGCTTAACATAAGGGCCCTTGTAATCATCGGTTCTACCAAAATAAACCTGCCCTTAAAAGAACCATAGATCATTATTTTAGAGAATGGCGGAGCAAAGAAACCGTCTATCCAGTGTTTGCCCATTTGTGGCACGCCTCCGGGTGTGGGAAAATACATATCAGGCCAATAACTATTGGGAGGTAGGTGATCAAAATCTGCCGGAGCCATTAGATATGGTGGGATAGCCATTTGGTCTGCCACACTGATAGTATAAAAATGAAAATCGAAATGCGGCACATCAAATACCTGCTCGGGCTCATGACCCTGCACATTCCAGTTTACAACGATGTGATCAAATGCTGTTAACTGTTTTGCTTTATTATGCAATGGAAGCAGAAAGGTGGCTGCCGGAAAATCTTCCTGTTCCTGGGGCAAACCAAATAGGGATGCATTGTCCATTTCGATACCAATTTCCTGGGGGACACCTGCATGGTTGACACTTATCCAGGATCTCATTTTACCATTGCCCATGTGCACCTCCGGACCTTTAAAAACATTTATCTTATCCGGATTGCCACTGGAACTGTTTTGAACGGTCGCACTCTTTGTAGTCTCCAGTACTTGCAATGGCTCTTTGTTGCAAGACGTAAAAACAAAATAAAAAGGGAGCATCATCCTCGAGACGAAAAAAATTGTCTTTTTCATACTTAGTTTTTTTGATGTGAATGGAAAGAAGATATTTTCTATGGTTTACCCGGGAATGGTAAGAGGAAGCGATGTCCGTTAATCAAGGAATTGAAAATGTGATAGCAAAAGAGAGAATCAAATGTAATGTAAAGTGAATTTTTCAGGATTGCAAGTAAGTGAAATCATTTATGTTCCCTTGACATTGACACTAACATTTTTTTGCCGCCGTAGGAGTCGCCGTTTTGATACAGCTTCCATTTGTAGCATAGCCCGCCCCAACCTTTATGAGCCGCCCCCTTGAGTTAGTGTTGTAACCGCGGATTTTTGCAAGAATTAACTCTTGAAGACGGGACGCTTCTGAGGAGTCCTGCCTAACTACCTCGGTAGAAAACCGGCAAACAGACCCTATATAAATTGGCCTGCAGTAAGCAGCGTGCAAGGGGGTTTTGTTCCAGCGGGCCTGAGTTCAACCAAAATGAAGATGTATTTGCGCTACTCGCTATTTGCTAAGGTTCCTTTAATATTATCCTCATCATCAGTGCCTTCAAAAAATTGTTGTAGTTAATTTATGGCGTAGTTTAGCGGAGATACATTTGTAAGGTGCGACCCTGGCGCCTTCCAAAATGTACAAAGGAAAATTGATTTAAACAAATTATGGACATCACTTTAAAACCAATTGCGACAGTTAAAAACTTACGAACAATTCCAATTGATGACCATTGGACTGAAATAATTTCAAGAATTG
>JAYTBG010000209.1:0-1656 GCA_043737055.1 Chitinophagaceae bacterium
TATCTTTTTTACATTCACTTTAAAAATGATGATGAAGACAAGTGTGGTGGAGAATTAAAAGGACTCATTTCTATGACTACAGCAACTACCGCAATATTTAAAGAAAACAATGATCCATGTGTAATTGATTTTGTGTTTACCGGAAGGCAGGTAAAATTTAAAGAACAGGGCAGTTGTGGCAATTATCGTGGCATCAGGTGTTTTTTTAACGATACCTATACCAAAAAAAAAGAAGTAACCGAGACAAAAAAGAAAAAGTAATGAATTACATGTTTGGGCATAACTAAATGAATGTCCATGTTTAAATAAAGTTTTGTAGTCTTGCACTCCTTTTTTAAAAAATTAATTCTTGGATTTCTTAATCAAAACAATAAACATCTATCTCTGCCAGTTTATACTATAGCTCATCTAAAATATTCCAAATATTAACCCCTATCAATTTTTTACAACTTTTGCTGACAATTAGCCGTCTAACTTATTCAACGTAAAATTTAGTACCCTTCAGCAATCAATAGCAATAACTTGCAAAAACCAATAAAAACATATGAATTTTAGAAATTTTGAAGTGCCATATGCAACCGATGAAAGATACCAGAAGAAAGCTGCCTATTTCTCTATGGAATTTGCCATACATCAACCATTAAAAATTTACAGCGGCGGCCTGGGTTTTCTTGCAGGCTCTCACTTACGTAGTGCCTACGAATTAAGGCAGAGCATGATTGGGATTGGCATTTTATGGAAATATGGTTATTACGACCAATCGCGAAACCAGGACCAAACGTTACAGGTAACCTGGATGGAAAAAAATTATAGCTACCTCGAAGATATCAATGTAAAGTTTCAGATTATGATACACGACCACCCGGTTTGGGTTAAGGTGTATTATTTAAATCCTGAAACATTTAAAAGTGCTCCCCTTTTCTTATTGAGCACCGACTTACCCGAAAACGATTATGTTTCTCAAACCATTTGCCACCGCTTGTATGATGGTAATGTTGCTACCAAAGTTGCCCAATACATTTTACTGGGTGTAGGCGGAGCAAAATTGCTTGATGAAATAGGATACAATGCAGATAAATATCACCTGAACGAAGCGCATGGTTTATCGGCTGCATTCTATTTGTTGAATAAGTTTAAGAGCAAGGAAAAACTTAGAGATCATTTGGTGTTTACCACCCATACGCCAGAAGAGGCCGGTAACGAAAAACACGATATTTACCTGTGTCAAAAAATGGGTTATTTCTGTGGCCTCCCGTTGGATGAAGTAAGAAAGATCACCGGCATGCACGACGATATGTTTAACCATTCGCTGGTGGCTTTACGTTTTGCTAAAATTGCCAATGGAGTATCACAACTTCATGGCCAGGTAAGCCGTCAAATGTGGAGCCAGTACGAAAATATCTGCCCCATTATTTCAATTACAAACGCGCAGAACTGGCATTATTGGGCCGACAAGCAATTGTATCGCTCCATGGAAGAGGGCAACGATGTTACATTTGATGACCGTAAAAAATATTTGAAGAAAAGAGCTTTTGAAATAGTTGCCGATCAAACGGGCAAAATCTTTGATCCAAATGTTTTGACCATAGTTTGGGCACGCCGTTTTGCAGGTTACAAACGTGCAGAACTGATTACAAGAGACCTGGAACGTTTTAA
>JAYTBG010000210.1:0-4284 GCA_043737055.1 Chitinophagaceae bacterium
CTCCCAGGGCCATTGGTAAAGCGAGAATGGTTTCAGCGGTACTTTCAAAAGACTGGTAGGAGGAAAAAAATATGCTGCCTGTATTGTGGAAAAAATAGCAGGCAGCAGCAAAACACGTGATGTACCCTATAGGTTTAGGAAACAAGCCAGATCTGATGATCAGGAGACCCAACAAAAATAAATGCACAGCAAATAGGAGCAATCCCCCACGGCCATGAGAGTAAGAATAAATTTAACTGAAGCATGATCAGCTCACCATGTTTCGAAACATGCTGCATCGATTCTAACGCTGATAAAGGTAAAAGATTGAACCGCCAGGTATAGCAGCATATACCAGCCTTAAAATGGAAACAAGCATGAAAGAGACTGGCTGCTATTTTTAAAGAACTCATACAAAGCCCAGGCAATAATAATATCGAGGATGAGAGTAATTGTACAAGCGGCAACAGCAACTTTTAACAGGCTGTATCCTTCCATTTTAAGGTTACTTAAGGTGCCAGCAATATCGCCGGCTCTCTAAAAACCACTGAATGCATAACCATAGCCTACCCCGGCTACCATAGCCATTGTTACAAGCGGGCAGCCCGCTGTTAGCGCCGCCTTCTTCCATGTAATTTCTTCCATTTTGTTATCTACTTTGTTAGTTCACTATAATTGAAGTAAAACTATGGATAATAAAAAGTCAGTTTCTTGATATGGGTTAAGAAATGCTTTTTTCTGTATAAAAGGGAGAAGTTCTGCAACGAAAAAAGGTATCCATATAAATAGAAACCTTTTAAATAATTGCCGTCATTGTGTAGAATTGAAAAGTCTTTAAGAAAATAATTTTGTAAGAGTTTAAAAACTATAAAGAGGACTGTAGCCTGTTCCATATCCTGTTTAAAGATTCTGGCTTTACGCCGAGGTAACTGGCAATGTGATATAAAGGACACTAAAAATAACAGGTTCTTCCGTTACTTAGGATCCCCCTCTTAAAAGGTTGGTGATTCAATGTAGGGATAGTGCCTTCGATGCCCCTTCAAACTTAGTGCTGCCAGTGATACACCTATAAGCCTTCGGGACAGAGGCACTAGCAGGTAGGGTGTTGGCCTGGGAATAAGCCGAACATCATCATTGGAAAATGTAAAGAGATACGCTTTAGCTCTTTTTTTCAAGAATTCTTGCTCTTAGTCTGCTCAATGATTGAGGTCTGATGCCTAGATAGCTCGCTAATTGTTGTTGTGGAACACGCTGTATAAGGTCTGGTCTATTTTGCATTAGGTTCAGGTATCGTTGTTCTGGTGAAGAAGTTTTAAAGTCGTCAAAGTCTATTTGTTGTTTGGCTACCAATTCTTCTGACAATATTCTACACATTTTTTCAAATTTAGGTGTAGAAAATAGTTCAACTCCCATATCGGGAGTTCCAACCGTTAGTATACTATCTTCTACACAACTTATGAAATATTCAGACGGAGCATTATTTTTTACACAATGGGGTGTCAGTTCTTCCATTTCTGTAAAAAAAGCGGTAGTTTTTTCTTCGCCATCTATGATGTAATATTTGCGTATGCATCCTTTTAAGACAAAATAGCAATCTTGTGATTTCTGTCCCTCTTTGAGTAAAGTCGTCCCTTTCTTAACAGAACGGAATATGTCTAAAGAAACGATAGTGTTCTTCTCATCTTCTGTAAGAGAAACGTATTTTGATATAAAGCCAAATAGTATGTCTTGCATGGTTTTTACATGTTGTTATGTTATTGGGTTCTGTTACACCTGGCACCAACGAAAGTTTATGAAAACACTTACAACTATAAACAAATATACAAACTATGCGAATATCGCAAATGCAGTATGGTTTTTACAATGATATGATATGCCATTTATTCAAACATCAGTTACGCTTTTTGCGGGGGAAACAACCGACACCAAACCTACTTCACTGTTGCCATCGAACCGGTTGGTATAGATAATACGGTACGGCTTATAGATACATCCTCCGATGTCGGTATTCGCCCATTAAGCAAGAGCAACACCCCCAACCCGTACACCCCGATGCAAGGTGTTATCACCTGCGTAGCAACCATTATAAAATAGGAAGTTCTTCCGTTACTTAAAATCACATTCTTAAAAAGATGGTGATCCAATGTATGGGATTGTGCCTTCGATGCCTCATTAAATTTTGTATTGCCAGTGATAATCCCAAAAACCTTCGGCACAGCGGCACCCTGCAGAAAGGAGTGTTGGATTGGGAATAAGCCGAAGGCCTTCACTGGAAGAAGAAACAAGATCATATCGTCTCGTGGTCAGGAATAGGGCTGTAACTTCATGTGGTGGTGATAACACTCGACGCCGGCGTGAAGGATGAAGAGGGATCTTTGGAAGCTGATACAAACAGTGGAAGGCAAAGAACCCAGGATAAATTCTATGAAAGTTGTGAACTTGTAACAATTTGAACTTTGAGCCGTCGGTTACAACACCGGGCGGCAGCCCCTAAATGTTGAAGTGGAGTTTGTTGAAACAAGAAGACCAACAGCGGCAAGAAGTTCAATCAAAAAACCAAGGTTGACCTATGGTTTAGTCGGTCGTGTAAAAATCATAAGTTGCTTTTGTAATGTCTGCTATAATTTTTTCATTTGTATCAAAATCTTCTTTTGATTCACTAACAAAAACACTGATAATAAAGTATTCACCATTAGGTAGAAAAACGATACCTACATTGTTTACAGCTGCTGTAATTCCTGTTTTCTTATTTGTTCCTGACCAACCTGTCTTGTGAGCAACAATAGTTTCATCAGGCAATTGTCCTCTTATTCTATTTTTTCCAGTTGTTGTTTCTTTGTTTGTTTTCCAAAAAAAGTTATAACTGCCTTTTGAAAGTAAAATGTTTTTATTCTCATAAAATAATTTAAGGGTTTCACCTGCAGCATTTGGGGTAGTCCAATTTTGAAACATATTTTCCCACTTCGCCTGCATCTCTTCTTCGTTGAAAGTAATTTGTATATCGTTTATACCACTCTTTTTAATGTACTGTTCAACCGTTTTGGGTGTTCCGATAAGTCTAATTAGAACATCGCAAGCTGTATTATCACTATGCGAAACAGAATATTGAATTAACCTTTCAATAGTAAAGCTCCCACCATTGGGATTTTCGTCTCTCAGCGGACTCCAAATGTCTTCTGGTGAAAGGTCTTCTTTTCTTATCTCTATTTATTGGTCTAATGAAAGATTTCCTTTGTCAATCTCCGACAAGACAGCTAATGCTATATGGAATTTAAATACGCTTTGCATCGGGAATCGCCTATCTCCGTGTAGCGAAAAAGTATCTTTCCCATTATTTCCGATTATTGAAACTCCAACTACTGCTTTTTTGTCGGATACGATTTGCTCAATTTTATTCTGGAGTAAATCGGTCTTATTGTATGGTGCCTTGCAACTTGTTACAAGTAATAAAAGTAAAGCTGTCAATTGAAATAGTCTATTCATTTTTTAAGTTCCTTTTGTTTGTTTACCATGTGTCCCTTAAAAATTGCCAGCAACGTAAGTTTGTGAAAAACCTCTCCCGTCAAACCAAATATACACACTATGTGAATAGCGCAATCAGTGTATGATTTTTGCACAAAACAGGTATGCAATTTATTATAGGAAACAACCGGCCTCAAACTTTTTTCAATACACCCGGTGGTTAAAAAAAAGAGTAATAGGTTGCCGCCAAACGAAGCAATGCAAAATTCCTCTTTCCGGCAGATGCAATGAAGCTGGTGTATAAGGCCATCTTCCTGAAAAAATTACAGCTCCTGCTCTCCAAAAATTTATTGCAAACGCAAGGCATGGATGTAGAAAAATAAATGCGGCAGGCGAGCTTTAAAAAATGGAAAGTGTATGCAAAAAGTCCCTTTGGCAGCGTAGCATCTGTGGTGGAATACCTGGGCAGGTACACCCATAAAGTAGCCATCACCAAACACCGCATCCTCAGCATTACCGAACACAGCGTAACATTTAAATACAAAGACTACCGGGATGTCAAAAAACGATGCCACTTTCCATCACTGAGTTTTTGCGCAGGTTCGAACTTCATTTTTTACCCCGGGGCTTTATAAAAATCCGGCACTATGGTTTTTTACAAAACCACGGTAAAATGGCACGGCTCAATGCTGTTAGAACACAAATGAAACTGCAGGCCCTGCCGCCAAAAATAAATGTACCTGCCGCCGTTCGCATGCTGGAACAATATGGCCGGGACATAACGCTGTGCCCTGAATGTAAAACCGGTCACCTGCAACTCGTTGCCATCCTGTACCCCAAAGA
>JAYTBG010000211.1:0-52173 GCA_043737055.1 Chitinophagaceae bacterium
CTCCTGGATGTTATCCGTTGCTTTATTAAATGGGATAAAAACTTTTGTTTGGTCGATGCTAAAGGCACCTTCACTTAGTGGTATAATTTTCATAGAGCCGCTATCAAGCCCCCAAACCCTCTAAAGGAGGCTTTGTACCCCAGGATTTGAAAGAATCTTTTTAAAAATAAAAAAGCAAAAGTAGTTGAAAAGCTCAGTAGATCATTAGAGACCTCGAAAGCCCCCTTCAGGGGCCTGCCTGCCGGTAGGCAGGGTTTGGGGGCTTTTCTTACCGCAACACCATCTGCCTGTCGGCATCTAATTTTATCATAATAAAAATGAGAATGGTAAAGGTGAGCAAAGACGATCCACCATAACTCATCAGCGGAAGTGTAATGCCAATAACAGGAGCAAGGCCAATGGTCATACCAATGTTGATGGCGATGTGAAAAAATAATAACCCGGCAACTGAGTAGGCATAAACCCTGCTGAATGTACTCCTTTGCCGCTCTGCAATAAATACAATTCTTAGCAACAACGCCAGGTATACAAACATGAGGGCGGCACAACCCACAAAGCCAAAGTTTTCGCCAAGCGAAGTAAAAATGAAGTCTGTATTTTGCTCTGGCACAAAATCTCCCTGCGTTTGCGTACCCTTTAAAAAACCTTTACCAAAAAAACCTCCTGAGCCAATGGCAATTTTAGATTGCTTCACATTGTAGTTTTCTTTGTCTCCCTTTTTCTTTTTCGCCGCCTGGGCGTCAGAGTCATCGGAAGGTACAGCTTCTACAAAAGGGTTATCACGGCCGACAAGGCTAAAGATTCTATCTGCCTGGTATTTTTGAAACACAGATTTAAAAATAAAAGGAACAGCCACACCGACAAACACAGAGCTGATGGCCCATACGCCAATAATGATAATGAGAAGGCCCCGATCTCTTTTAATTTTTCGCCTCATAAAAAAAATGCTGGCTAATGCAATTACTGCCAGGGATATTAACAAAGGCATTGTAGGAAAAAGCAAGGTTATTACCAACAATACACCGAGTGAAGCACCTATAATGAGGTAGCCGGCGGGCAAACCTTCTCTATACATTGGTAACAAAAAAGCGAAATAAACCAGGGCAAGGCCAGTTTCATTTTGCATTAGGGAAAAAACAATGGGCAAAAAACAAATCCCGGCTGCTATGGCGTGCGAGCGTGTTTTAGTGAAATCTGTACCCGGCTGAGCCAGGTATTTAGAAAGCGCAAGTGCTGTAAATATTTTACAGGTTTCTACGGGCTGCAGGTTCATAAAGCCGAGTGGTATCCAACTTCGGGAACCGTTTACATCTTTGCCTACTACAAAAGTGGCCATCATGAGCAGGATACCCAGTATGTAAAGAATATTGGGGGTAGCTGTAAAAAACTTACTATCTGTAAGCAAAATGAAAATGGCTAAAATAGAGCTGATACAGAGAAACAACATCTGTTTGCTGTAGTTCTTCTTAAAAGCAAACAGGCTTTGAAAAAATTGATCATTGCTTTTGAACTCCACAGAAAATATGCAGATGAGGCCTATGCTTACAATGATGGCATATAACCATATGACTACCCAATCAATACCTTTTGATATCATGGGCTTTTGGTAAGACATAAGGGTTGCTTTGTTTTAATTGTTTTGTTTTACAGTATCTGCAGCAGCGGGCTTCTTTTTTTCGTTCGGTAAAATGGCGCTGTTGCGTACTGCAGCCGTATCGCTTTCGGGCTTACTTTTACCCGGTTTCTCTTTCTTAATCTTATCAAGGTCTTCCGTTTCCACATCATCGTTTTCAAGACCGGTGGTATCTCTCACCAATCTTATGTATCCCTTTGCCATAAGGTATGCGGAATCTTTTCTGTGCATGATAGAATCCCTTGCTCTTATTTCTTTTACCAGCCTGGGTGGCAGCAAGTTCATCTTGGCAATCTGGTCGGCTTTGTCATTCCTCTCTTTTCCTACAATAGAATCTTTTAAATATTTTTCGATCATGAGCGAGGCAATGGGCGCTGCCGAAGTAGAACCGAACCCCGCATTTTCGCAAATAACGGCGATGGCTATACGAGGATTGTCACGGGGCGCAAACGCAGCAAAGAACGCATGATCTTTTTGTTTTACTCCTTTATAAGCATTTTCAACCGTACCTGTTTTGCCACACACTACAATGCCGGGCACTTGTGCATACCTGCCCGTACCTCCATCCATCACACCCTGCATACCATCGTGCACCTGCTCAAATAAACTGTCGGGTATGTTTAAGGCAACATTCTTTTTTTTGAAGGCCTCCAGCAAGTTAAACTCATCGCCACTTTCTATAGAGTCTACAAGATGCGGGGTAATGTACCAGCCTTTATTGGCGAGGTATGCCATTTCGTTGGCCACCTGCAAAATCGTCGTTTCTACTTCGCCCTGGCCAATACTCACAGAACGGAATGTGCAAAAATTCCAATGGCCCTGCCCATAGATTTTATCATAGGTTTTTGCTGTAGGTATGCTCCCGCTTTTTTCTGAAGGCAGATCCACGCCTAGTTTCCTTCCCAGCCCAAAAGCACGCATGTAGCCGGCCCAGGCATTTAAACTGCTGTCTATGCTCGGGTATTTGGGGTTGTTGATAACCCGTTGCATTACGTTAGCAAAATAAGTGTTGCAACTATGGGTAATGGCTCCCTTCAGTGACCACACACCAGGATCGAGACAACGCATCGGTTTGCCACATCCATAAAATGCACCACTGCACGAAAAATTGGTGCTGGACGTAATAACACCTTCCTGCAGGCCTATCAACCCTTGCAGCGTTTTAAATGTAGATCCAGGTGAATATTTAGCACCAATGGTTCTGTTTAGAAAAGGAATGCGGGGATCTAACAAGAGTTCTGTATAATGCTTTTTTCTTTCGGCGCCAGTGAGTAAACGGGGCTTATAGGTAGGTGCGCTGATCATGGCCAGAATGCCACCGGTCTGCGGATCGATGGCCACCACCGCCCCTACTTTATTTTCCATTAGCCTTTCGCCCAGTTCCTGCAATTCTATATCGAGGAAAGTATGCATGTTCTGCCCGGCAATGGCGATGGTATCAAATTGTCCGTTCTCCCACCTGTCTGTGAGGCGGTTTTTATTATCTCTTTTGTAATATTCAATTCCTCTCTTACCCATCAATACTTTTTCGTAGGAAAGCTCTAACCCGGTTTTGCCCGCATAATCTCCGGACACATATCCCTCGTTGGGATGCTTTTTTAAAAAGTTGGTATCTACCTCAGAAAGGTAGCCGAGAATATTTCCGCCGGCATCGTAAGGATAATCTCTTACCGGCCGCTCCTGCAAATAATAACCCGGTGCAAAGCGGTACATATTCTCGTTGAGCTTAGCCATTTTTTCTTCACTGAGCAACGCCTCAAAAATAGAGGGACGATAACTTTTGTTTTTGATGATGGCCGTAATGATCCTGTTCCGAAACTCCGCAGTATCTATCCCCAGAATGTTGCAGAGCATGCTGGTATCCGTCCCCCTTATCTTTCCGGGAGTAACCATTAAATCGTAAATAATGGTGTTGCGTAAAATGGGCCGGTTTTTCCTATCATAGATAATGCCCCTATCCGGGTACACTACCTTTCGAAACATGCCCTGATCATCGGCCATTATTTTGTACTTGGAAGAAAAAACCTGCAGTGTAAACAATCGAATGATAATGATAACGATCATGCTGACGAATATCAGGCGGATCACATTTCTTCTTGACTGGTTAAAGACGGACATTTCGGCTGCCGGGAAATTTTATAATGGTTAATTGTTTTGAAAGTTTCAAAGGTTGCAGGGTTTTAAACGTTTGAAACGTTTGAAACATTTCGCCTCAGTTTGTTTCAAAGGTTGCAGAAGTTTCAAAGGTTAGGATTGTTAACCTTTAAAACCTTTTAAACTTTTGAAACATGTGTAACTTTTCTAAAGTTCAGTACTTAAATTGTATTTGTCCTAAACTTTTGTTTACGCACAAAAATCAGGTCGGTGATAAGGATAAGTAGTAAACAGATAGCAGTGCTTAATATTGTTTTGCCAAGAAAATACCAAAGGTTTCCGAACTGCCATGCTTCCAGCAGAAACAACCATGCATTGTGTAAAAAAGCAAAAAATCCGATGTAAACGGCGTAGGGAAGAAGGCCACCCAAACTTGGGATGGAAGGTTCCTCGTAGTTTGTTTCTGCTCCTTCCTGCGGAATGAGCATGTTTATAAGGAAAGGCCGAACGTAAGCAATAAGTACACAAGCAGCAGCATGGAAACCGGGTTGATGGCGGAAGCTATCCAGCGCAAAACCAAGCGCAAAGGCTACAAGCATAAGCCAGGTACGCTGCATTTTAAACGGTAGCCATAATATAAAAAGAAAGTACAAGTAGGGTGTCACCAATTGGTGCAGGTGTATTTTATCCAGCACATATACCTGCACCAAAATGAAAAAGATAAACCTTATCGTATTTTTTAAGATACTATTCATTGTTCTACTTACTAATGTTTTTCGCCTTTTCCAACAACTGATCAATCACCGGTTGTTGTATATTATTAATGGCATAGGCCCATTCTAAATTATAAAAATTAGAAGCTGTGCGTACCACAATTTTATAATTGTTAGTGGCAGTTTCAAGGAACACTTCATGTATCCGCCCCACCAACAAGCCTTTGGGGAAAATGGTACTGAACCCACTTGTTATTACGCTGTCCCCCTTTGCCAATTTGGTGCTTTTGGGAATGCCGGTAAGCGTAACCAGGTTTGGATATTTTCCGTCCCAGCTAATGGTTCCAGTCTCACCGGTTTTTAAAAGCTTGCCGCTTATTTTACTGTCTTTGTGCAGCAGGCTCATTACCACGGCATATTCTCCGCTGATGTCTGTGATAACACCTACCACTTCATTGTTGGCTCCTACAATACCCATACCCACCCTCATTTGAGGCGTATTTACTGTTTGCAAAACAATAAAATTACTCGGGCTTGTCACCGCATTGGCCACCACTTTTGCATGTAGGTAAGTAAACTTTCGGTATTGCTGAATGGAGTCCATGCGTATGGTATCCACTACAACCCTATTGCCACTATCTGGCAGGCTAAAGTTGGAAGCGAGCTTGTTGTACAAAGCCTCATTGGCCCTAACCAGCGAATCATTTGTTTTCTTAAGTTGAAAGTAATATTCGATCCGATCGTACTGTGAGTTTACTTTACCGGTGATGCGGTTGGCACTGTTCCCAAACATAGCCTGGTGATACTTGCTATATTGAACAATAAGCGTTATGCAAAGTATCTGCAATACAAGAAATACCAAAAAATTAAAATATCGGCGGATGAATAGAAAGATATTACGCACCGGACAGAGAAGATTTTAGGTTGAAATTCTACGTAGCAAACTGCATTGCTGTTAAAAACTTAGAATTTGTTTGTTATGCCGAATGAGAGTTATCTCATTACGAAAGGAAAGCGGTCGTAATTTTTAAGTGCAATACCGGTGCCTCTTACAACACTCTTAAGTGGGTCGTCGGCAACATGCACCGGCAACTTAATTTTTGCAGCAAGCCTTTTATCAAGGCCACGCAACAAAGCACCACCACCAGTAATGTATAAACCACGACGATAAATATCGGCGGCAAGTTCAGGAGGAGTAGTTTCCAAGGCCTTTAGTATGGCTTCTTCTATTTTAAAAATGCTTTTGTCAAGCGCTTCCGCTATTTCCTGGTAGCTTACCATTACCTGCTTAGGAATACCAGTCACAAGGTCACGACCATTTACAGGAATATCATCGGGAGGATTTTCAAGATCCTTCATAGCGGCACCTACCTGTATTTTTATTTGCTCCGCAGTACGCTCACCAATGAGCAAACTATGATACCTGCGTAGCGCTTCCATAATGTCTGCTGTAAATTCATCGCCGGCTATGCGGATACTTTGATCACAAACAATTCCTGCAAGTGCTATTACGGTAATGCCCGTAGTACCACCGCCAATGTCAATGATCATGTTACCTACTGGCTCCTCTACATCTATCCCTATACCGAGTGCAGCAGCCATTGGCTCATGAATCAGGTAAACTTCCTTGGCACCAGCCTGCTCTGCACTATCTCTTACCGCACGTTTTTCTACTTCTGTAATGCTGCTGGGGATGCAAATCATCATTCTCCAACTGGGTGCAAATAGGGGTTTCTTTTTATATACAAGTTTAATAAGTTCCCGTATCATCAACTCGGCCGCATTAAAATCTGCAATCACTCCATCTCTCAGTGGCCGAACTGTGCGAATACTTTCATGGGTTTTTTCATGCATCATCAATGCCTTCTTACCAACGGCCAACAAATTTTTGGGGTTGTTTCTGTCGAGGGCAACAATAGATGGTTCGTTAACTACTACTTCGTCATTGTGAATAATGAGGGTGTTGGCGGTTCCGAGGTCTATTGCGATTTCTTGTGTGAAAAAATTAAAAATTCCCATGTTTTTTTTGTGAAGACTCGTTAGTATGTGAATGGTGCAAAGTTGATGTAAAATATTGGATTAAACAACGCCAAAAAATTTATTTGTGCCGATGCACACAAACGTTAAAGGCTTGTGAACAGAGGCTCTTACTAATATCTTTAGCGTTTGCAAAAACTGCTTTCTTCCCTATCCTTGATCCTTACCGTTAGACTAAGAATTATAAAAACTCGTACCCAATGTCCCGTCGATAATTGATGCCTTCAAAGTGTATTTGTCTCAACATCTCTTTAGATTTCGTACACGCATCTTGCACATCTATCCCAAATGAAGTAACCACCAGCACCCGACCTCCAGCAGTAAGCACTTCGCCTTCTGCCAACTTCGTTCCAGAGTGAAAGAACATACTATCTTCCCCGGTTACAGTGTCCAGACCATCAATTGTAAAACCTGTTTCATGTTCACCCGGGTAGCCACCACTAACAGCAACAATTGCAACGGTGCTTCTTGGGTCAGTTTTAATCTCTACTTCATGGAGGCGTTGTTCCACCGTAGCCATTAACAGATCTACAAGGTCGTTTTGCATCCGCGGTAATACTACTTCGGTTTCAGGATCGCCCATGCGACAGTTGTATTCAATCACCATCGGCTCGCCAGCATTAATCATCAACCCAAAAAATATAAATCCTTTGTAATCCAGGTTTTCCTGCTGCAAGCCTATTACGGTTGGCTCTATAATGCGGCTTACAATTTTTTGCCGCAAGGCGTCGTCAAAAAAAGACAGCGGGCTTACTGCACCCATTCCACCAGTATTTAATCCGGTATCGCCCTCGCCTGCTCTTTTATAATCCTTAGCCTCAGGAAGAAGCACATAGTTGGCACCGTCCGTCAAAGCAAAGACGCTCATTTCTATTCCCTGTAAAAATTCTTCAATCACCACTTTGCTGCCGGCGTCACCAAATTTGTTACGGTGTATCATCAATTCAAACTCTGCCGAGGCCTCTACATGAGATTGACAAATGAGCACCCCTTTACCTGCTGCAAGTCCATCTGCTTTTAGAACGATGGGCAGGCTATGTTGTTGTATATAAACCAAACCTTCATCAAAATTTTCTGCTGTAAACTCCTGGTAAGCTGCTGTGGGAATATTATGGCGGAGCATAAATGATTTGGCGTAGGCCTTACTTCCTTCCAATTGGCTGGCCTCTGCAGATGGACCAATGATGTGAATATGCTTTGTGGCCTCACCCTGTTTAAAAAAATCTACAATGCCTTTTACAAGTGGTTCCTCCGGCCCCACAATAAGCATGGTAACCTTATGCTCGATGGCAGCCGTTGCAAGTGCATCGAAATCTGTGGTTGAAATTGGCAGGTTGGTGCCGCAAAGCGCTGTGCCTGCATTTCCGGGCGCAATGAAGAGTTCATTACAGCTAGCACTTTGTTTAAGCTTCCAGGCGAGGGTATGTTCCCTGCCTCCGGCTCCTACAATAAGAATGTTCATTGATAAATGGATTGTTTGGGGTTACTAAGTATAAGCGAATGTAAACACAGTATTAATATGAAGAACGTTTTTTAAATAAGTAACACACCGTTCATATATGAATTAATAAATTCATTGGTCTTTTTTTGATGAAAGCATTTCTGTTGTGTAAAAAGAATTTCACTATTTTGAGGCCATTAAACAATACTTTTCAAGCATCTAAAACTGATAATTATGAATGAACAAGTAATTCCATCAAAGGGTCACCCCAAGGGGCTCTGGGTACTTTTCGGAACAGAAATGTGGGAGCGGTTTGCATACTATGGTATGCGTGCAATATTGGTCCTTTTCATGACGAAGGCATTAATGTTTGACAAAGTTTTTGCATCCAATCTTTATGGGAGTTACACAAGTCTTGTTTACCTAACCCCGCTCATTGGAGGTTTTGTTGCTGATCGTTTTTGGGGTAATCAACGCTCTATTATTGTTGGCGGTATCGTGATGGCACTTGGTCAGTTTGTATTGTTTTTATGTGCATCTACCTACGTTTCAGCTCCTGATGTTTCTGCATTTCTATTTTTTACAGGTTTGGGATTGATGATTGCCGGGAACGGTTTTTTCAAACCAAATATTTCGTCCCTTGTTGGCCAACTGTACCCAAAAGCAGACAGGAGAATAGATTCTGCTTATACTATTTTTTACATGGGTATTAATGTGGGCGGTGCTTTTGGTCCATTTCTTTGTGGGCTTGTCGGCGACACAGGTAACCCCGCAGATTTTAAATGGGCGTTTTTAACCGCCGGTATTGGTATGCTCATTGGGGTGGCAGTGCAGCTCATGTTTCACAAAAAATATGTGCTGGATCCGCAGGGCAAAACCTTGGGAATGACTCCGCCGAATGCTCCGGTTGCCTGGACCAAACCCATCCTTATCATACTTGGAATGGCGCTGTTTTCTGCATTGGCGATAGGCTTGCTCTACATAGATGCAAGGGTAGTAAGTTACCTCACTTATTTACTCATAGCCGCAACCCTCTTCATTGCCTATATTATTTTTTCAGATAAAACTTTGAATAAGATAGAGAAGCAAAGAATCGGCGTAATTTTTATCACCGCATTCTTTGTCATCTTTTTCTGGAGCGCTTTTGAGCAGGCCGGCGCTTCTCTTACCTTTTTTGCGGAAGAGCAAACACAGAGAGACCTTGGCTTTTTCACGGTTCCTGCAAGTTGGTTCCAATCGCTGAACTCGATTTTTGTAGTAGCATTTGCCCCTCTTTTTGCATGGCTATGGTTGAAGCTGGGAAAAAGAGAACCCTCGTCTCCCACTAAAATGGCAATAGGCTTGATGCTGCTTGCACTGGGCTATTTATGGATTGCCTTTGGCGTAAAAGATGTAGGTGCAGGCATTAAAGTGAGTATGATATGGCTTATAGGAATGTATGCTTTGCATACTTGGGGTGAGTTGTGTCTTTCGCCAATTGGCCTGTCATTGGTAAACAAGCTGGCTCCTTTTAAATATGCCTCACTCTTAATGGCTGTATGGTTTTTGGCCAATGCGGCGGCTAACAAATTGGCTGGCGTATTGAGCGCACTTTATCCTGATGGCAGATCAACATTCTTTTTAGGATACGAAATGAAGGATAATTATGATTTCTTTTTACTCTTCGTTGTTATGGCAGGCGTTGCTTCGATCATCTTATTTTTACTGAGTAAAAAATTACAAGGCATGATGCACCTTGAAAAAGAATAAACAAACTCTACAACATTTTAAAGGCGATCTTATGGTCGCCTTTTTATTTATCTTACTTGCCTAAATTTTCGATGTATGAGTACTGCTGCCAAACATCCCAAAGCCCTCCCCTACCTTTTCTTTAGCGAAATGTGGGAACGCTTCGGCTACTACCTGATGATTGGGATTTTTTTATTGTACCTTAAAAATGTAGAGCATGGTTTTGCCATGACAAACAGCGAAGCTTCTGACCTGTACGGAACGTTTATAGCTTTGGTTTTTCTTACTCCATTTATCGGGGGTCTTTTGGCAGACAGATATTTTGGTTACAGAAAATCTATTATAGCCGGTGGTCTTATGATGGGCGCCGGCTATTGCCTGATGGCGATTCACAGTTTGCCTATGCTCTATCTTTCTATGACATTGGTAATATTGGGAAACGGTTTCTTTAAGCCTAACATTAGTACACTGCTTGGCAACCTCTACTCTACCCCCACTTTTGAAAAACGAAAAGACGAGGGTTACAATATTTTTTACATGGGCATCAATATCGGTGCCTTCATTTGTAATTTTTTTAGTGCTGCCATCATCATTATCTGGGGCTGGAAGTATGCATTTGTAGCGGCCGGCATTGGAATGTTTTTAGGTGTCTTCATTTTTATGGCTGGGAGCAAACATTACAGCACTGCCGACATTCGCAAACCAATGACCAAAGAAGATATGCCTTTCTCCAGGATCGTACTCACCATTCTTGTGCCCTCAATAGTGGCTGGTGTATTGGGTTGGCTTATACCCGGTAACATTTTCCAAAGTGATAGCAATGATGCATTCATTTTTGCCTGCATACCGGTGATCTATTTTTACGCTTCTCTTTATTTTAAAGCAAGCCCCGATGAAAAAAGACCCATTGCTGCATTGCTGGCAATATTCGCTGCAGTCATCATGTTCTGGGCAGTGTTTAAACAAAACGGTACGGCGCTAACTATTTGGGCGGACACCTACACAGACAGGCAGGTAAGTGGCTCGGCGGGTGATGTTTTTAGAGGCGTGAAACTTGCTGAAGAAGTAAGTTATCAAAAAGACACCGTTGTTTTGTATGATGCACAATTCAGGATACAAAAACAGGATGGAGAAGTGATGAAGGAATACAACTACCCTTCTTATTTTAAAAACGTAGTGCCGCAACAATTACCTGCTGACGGAGATAAAGCTACGCTTTGGAGTACGCCACTTAGCCAATCTATTAACCCTGGTTGGGTAATTTTATTGACGCCCCTTGTAGTGGCCTTCTTCGCTTATCTGCGCAAAAAAAACAGAGAACCCTCTACGGCAACTAAAATTGCTTTTGGGCTGCTCATTACAGCACTATCAGTATTGGTTATGGTCGGTGCAGTGCATGTTAGTAATAACGGTGCAGAAAAAGCGAGCGTTTGGTGGCTGATAGGAACCTATGGCGTGGTGACTGTCGGCGAGCTATTGCTCAGCCCCATGGGACTTTCGCTGGTGTCAAAACTAAGCCCCGTTCGCATCACAGCCTTGATGATGGGCGGCTGGTTCCTTGCTACTTCTATCGGCAATAAATTGTCAGGCATCCTTGCTACTATGTGGGACGGCTATGAACATAAAGCCAATTTCTTTTGGGTCAATTTTGCTCTACTGCTTATTGCAACCTTCATCATTTTTGCCATGTTGAAATGGTTGAACAGGATTATGAAAGAGAAAGGAGTGAGATAATTTTAAGGTGAAATGTCAAATATAAATCTGGGGCAGCATTTACTATGCTTGCCCCTTTTAAAATTTTGAATTTTTACTTCCTAAATAAACTTCAAATAATCGTACTGCTTACCCAAAATCTGTTTATCATCGCTGCCCAACCATTTATTTAGAACCGTGGCATACACGTTTTGAAAATCTACTTTGTGTTTCAGATCACCGTCATTTAAGTCTGCAAGGTTGGGCATATCATTTAAAACTCCCTTTTGTTTGAGGCCTCCACTAATAAAAAACATATTGTTAGCAGTACCATGATCGGTTCCGTTGCTGGCATTCTGCGATACCCTACGCCCAAACTCTGAAAACGTCATCATTAATACATCGTCAAAGCGATTGTTCTTTTTAAGGTCTGTTGTAAAAGCCTTGATGGCGTCGTTCAATTCTGTAAACAGGCGTTTCTGCTGTGCCTCCTGGTTTACATGCGTATCAAAACTTCCCAGGGATACATAGTAAACCTTGGTGTTAATATCGCTCATGATCAGGGAAGAAATCGTCTTTAGATTTTTTCCCATTTCTGTATTGGGATAAGTATGAGCGGTAGGGTGCAGCTTACTTTGTTGATAAATGTAATCGGCACTACTCAGCGTTTCACTCATCGTTTTGTACAAGTAGTCTACCGTTTCTTCTGTGGAGTGATGAGCTGCATTAATGTCTTTATAAAACCGCTCATTGCTGCTGCTGTATAGTCTGCGGGGATCTGTAAATGCCAGACCGGTTTTCTCATTTCCCTTTAACGCAAGACTCAATACATCATCAATTTCCAGCGCATGCGTGGGCTTGTCGCAACCTTTGCATTGTGCATCTAAATAACGGCCGAGCCAACCCGTATGCACATACTCATTGCTTGCACTGGCACTGTGCCATATGTCCATACTGCGAAAATGTGAGCGGTCGGGGTTGGGGTAACCCACGCTGTTTAATATCGCCAGGCTACCATCGTCGTACAATCCCTTAAAAGCTTCCAGAGCGGGGTTCAAACCCACATCGCTGGTAAGGTTAAGCGCCTTATCTTTTGTTATACCAAGCCTGGGGCGCTCCCGGTAATAGATATCGTTGCTAATAGGCACTACGGTATTCAAACCATCGTTGCCGCCACTAAACTGGATCACCACTACCACTTTATTGCCCGTTGGCACCATGTTCTTTTGCTCAAATGCTTTCAAGAACTTGGGCAGCATCATGGTTGCCGTGGCTAAGGATCCTATCTGTAAAAATTCTTTGCGTTTTAGTAGCATAATATGAACCTCCTATTTTCTTTATAAAGAAACTTTCAATCAGTTTTCAATTTGTAGCAACTTAGCAAAGCTGGTATTCAGGTGTTGTCATCAATTGAATGACGGTAGTTTTTATAAAACTTTCCCTGCTCTCCGGTGAAACATATTTGTTTAATAAGTTTACATCCAGCCTGCCAGGGGATTGTAACACAGTGTCTGCAATCTTCTGCTCCAGTTGTTCTCTTTTCGTTTTCTCAAATATCTTGTTAACTGGTTGCCAGTCTATCGCCGCACTCGCACCTTTGTTGGTGTAGATTTTATTTTTATTGATGCGCATCTGCTCCTCCATCACTTGTCCCATATTTACATCATCATCATTTTTGGCTCTAATGGTTAGGGCTTCCTTTGCAGCCAGCACTTGTGGTATTTGAAGCCGTACCATAAGCGTGCTGCTGTCTATCCAGGTTCGGCCACCAGGCCAGCCTGCTACATTTGGCGGATAAAAGAGTATCTGCCCCAGCACCTTTTGAAAAAGTAACTGTGCCTGGTCGTTGTCCAGTTCCATCGGCAGAAACCGGCGTATGCCTACCAATAATTCGATCGGCGATTTGATTTTATTCCCGATATTTTTTTCAGTATAAAACCAGTCGCTGGTAAAAATATCTTCGAGTAATTTTTTAATGTCGTAGTTATTGTCGTAAAAGCGTTGGCTAAGCCATTGCACATGCGCATCATTGCTTTTTTCATTTACAAAAGACTTATAAACTTTCTGAGTAATGAAAACGGCCGTCTGCGGTTGTTCCAAAAGAATGTTCAGGATATCATCACCTGTAAAGTTGCCTGTGCGGCCAAGGAAGGTTTTGGTGCCCTCATCGTGAAACTGCTTGCGAAACACAAACTCACCCTGGAGGTTGAAGCCCCAGCCCGTAAAGGCCCTTGCTGCTTCTTTAATATCTCTCTCGCTATAATTGCCGCGGCCCATGGTAAACAATTCCATTACTTCACGGGCAAAGTTTTCGTTAGGGCTTTTTCGTTTGTTTTGTTGGTTGTTTAAAAACTGCAGCATAGAAGGCGACTTGCTTACTTCTTTCAATAACTCACCAAAGTTGCCCAGGGAATGCGTGCGAATGGTATGCAGCAGTTCCTGCTGAAAAAAACTGTTGATCACACGACAAGCAAAATGCCCATGCCAGAAAAGGCTCATTTTATTGAGCAATTGGGCTTCGCTGTGTATCATCTCGTCCAGCCACATAAGGTTCAAACTTTTTAGCCCTTCCCTTGATTGTTGCCTTCTTTTTTTTGCTGCCTCCGCTTTGTCAATTTCTGTTTGCACCACCACATCTTGTACACCCTTGTAAAGTCCATCAACTAAATTATCTGCCACTTCAATTTTTCGTGGAGGCCTTGAGGAAGTTTTTAAGAGTAGTTGCCACAGTTTCTTATTAGAGATATGATCCAGCGAAGCGGCATTTTCAGCCATTGGCCCAAATGCAGCCCGCCACAACAGGTGTTGATTTTTTAAGCGATTGGAAATTATCATACAATGAATTTAATGAACGCCTTTTTAGGACTCATGATTATTGCCAACGTTTAACGTTTCAGTAAAATTTAGATAAGGGCATTTCTAAAAGCCATATTTTGTATATTGAACGACAAACGGTTTGTATGATTGCAGCCTCCTTAAAATACATATCTCCCTTAGCTATCTATTTGCTGGCACTCAGCGCATTTAGATTTACCGGTTTCCTCACCTGGGCACCGTTGCTTTTTGCCTGGGTAATACTGCCACTCACTGAACTGATCATTCGGCCCGATGAAAAAAATCTTGGTGCTGCTGAAGAAGAACTTGCCAAGGCAAACCGCACTTACGACTACATGCTGTACCTCATTGTGCCACTTCAATACGCCGCTCTCGTATTCTTTTTGTTAAGCATGCAGCAAGAAAACCTTAGCTGGTGGGAACGCACGGGCCGCATTTTTACCATGGGTTTGCTATGCGGTACTTTCGGCATTAATGTGGGCCACGAGCTTGGCCACCGGGTAAACAAGGCTGAACAACTATTGGCAAAATTGCTGCTGTCTACTTCGCTTTACATGCACTTTTTTATAGAGCACAACAAAGGACACCATAAGCATGTAGCAACTCCCCAGGACCCCAGCAGCGCCCGGTACAATGAGATCATCTACGCCTTTTACCTGCGCACCATTGGCTGGTCATATACAAGTGCATGGCGCATTGCAAATGAAGAGACTTTGAAAAAAACGGGGCGAAGACTTCACTATAAAAACGAAATGATACAAGCCCATTTTTATCAATTACTGTTGATAACAGTTATCTGGCTTTTATTTGGTGGCACTGTTGTGTTGTATTTTTTAGCAGCAGCATTTATAGGAATTCTGTTGCTGGAAACCGTTAATTATATTGAGCATTATGGTTTGCAAAGAAGAGAGACCGGAGTGGGCAGCTATGAGCGAACTTTGCCGCAGCATAGCTGGAACAGCAATCATGTGCTGGGTAGAATTATGCTGTTTGAATTGAGCCGACACAGCGATCACCATTACCTGGCAAGCAGAAAGTACCAGGTACTGAGGCACCATGAAGTAGCGCCCCAATTGCCAACCGGCTATCCGGGGAGCATGATACTGGCGCTGTTTCCGCCACTATGGTTTATGGTGATGAATAAAAAAATAAAAAAAATGACTGAAGGTTAATATCCGGGCTTCTAATAACTCATTAATAAAAATTGTGATGTCTCCTACTTTGGTCGAAAGGCTACAAGATTAAATATGCAAGGCTTTTAGACAATAAACCCTTCAGTAAAAAGTAGCCTGAAAGTTTAAAAGCTACTCTTGCAAAAATTCAGCGGTAAATTGTAGTCCTTAAATAATTATATGAAAACTATTTTGTTTGTGTGCTTTCAACTTGTGATTAGCGCCAGTGCTTTTTGCCAAAAAACCAACATCTCCCTCATTCCTCAACCGGCATTTATGGTGGAAGGCACCGGAAAATTTGTACTGCCATCCAGCATTAGCATTGGCGCCACTGCTGACAAGGACGTAATAAAAATTCAACAGGTGCTTGGTACACAACTTGCCGCTGCTAGTGGTAAAGCAGTACAATATCTTACTATAGAGAAAACGGGTACTCCTCAAACTATTTCACTACAACTTGTAAAAGATAACAGCATACCAAAGGAAGGCTACCGTTTGCAGGTAAACGCTTCGGGCATTGTATTGCAAGCTACAGAGCCAGCGGGGATCTTCTATGGCGTACAAACATTGCTGCAATTGTTGCCTAAAGAGATAGAAAGTAAACAACCAACTGAGAACGTCAACTGGAGTATTCCATTGGTGACGATAGAAGATCAACCCCGGTTTGGATGGAGAGGCGTAATGCTTGATGTGGTGCGGCATTGGTTTACAAAAGAGCAGGTAAAAGATTTTATTGATGACATGGTGCGCTTTAAGTTTAACATGCTGCACCTGCACTTGTCAGACGATCAGGGTTGGCGCATAGAAATTAAGAGTCTTCCTAAACTCACTGAAGTAGGAGCATGGCGTGCGCCCCGTACAGGGCGGTGGGGCGATTTTACTAAACCTTCTGCGAATGAACAAAAAACCTATGGTGGCTTTTATACCCAGCAAGACATGAAAGAATTGATTAGGTATGCGCAGGATAGATACGTTATTATTATGCCCGAAATTGATGTGCCTGGCCATAGCCTTGCCGCAGTGGCTTCCTACCCGGAACTTACCTGCACCAAAGACAGCAGCTACCAGGTAAACGCTGGCGAAAGATTTATGATTTGGCCGGGCAACGGCACTTTTTACGGAACTCTTGATAACACCCTATGCCCTGCAAATGAAAAAGTGTATGAATTTTTAGACAAAGTATTTACCGAAATAGCAGCCATCTTCCCGTACGAATACATACACATGGGCGGAGATGAATGTTACAAAGGTTTTTGGAAAAAAAGTGCGGCTGTTGCACAGTTGATGAAAAGAGAAAAACTAAAAGACATGCACGAAGTGCAAAGTTATTTTGTAAAGAGAGTACAAAAGATCATCAACTCCAAAGGTAAAAAAATGATGGGCTGGGACGAGATAATGGAGGGTGGCTTAGCCAGTGGTGCAAGCGTTATGAGCTGGCAGGGTATGAAAGGTGGCACTGCTGCAGCCAAGGCAAAACATCCGGTAGTCATGAGCCCCAACGACTTTGCCTATGTAGATCTCTACCAGGGAGATCCTATTGCAGAACCACCTACATATTCTAAAGTTTTGTTGAACAAAGCATACCAGTTTGATCCGCTGCCACCGGGTGTAGATTCCAATTATATTTTAGGCGGTCAGTGTAACTTATGGTCTGAGCGGTTGCATACGGTAAGGCACATGGAGTACATGTTGTGGCCACGGGCATTGGCTACTGCAGAATCGGTTTGGTCTCCAACGTCAAAAAAGAACTGGCCGGATTTTATCAGGAGAGTAGAAAATCAGTTTGAAAGATTTGACATTGCCGAAACTAATTATTCCCGCAGTATGTACGATCCTATTTTCACGGCAAAAAAAGATGCCAGCCGCAATCTGCAAATTGAACTCTCAACGCAAATTGAAGGCCTAAGTATTCATTACAGTTTTGATGAATTTTATCCAGATCATTTTTACCCGGCATACGACAAGCCTTTATCAGTTCCTAAAGATGCTGCCAATTTAAAAGTAGTTACTTACAGAGGCAAAGAGCAGGTAGGAAAACAGATCAGTATGCCTGTAGCAGAGTTAAAGAAGAGAGCAAAAATTAATTAAAGGAGGTTGATATTATTTCTCTTTTAAATATCTATACAGGTATGGCGAATAAATGTGGGGCCTATTGCCAGGCTGCACACGAGTTGTGATGCGGATAGCGTGAGTAGCAAGGCTGCTATTAAGGTATGCCTCTCTGCCAAAAGAAATTTTAGGCGAATAAAAAAAAATTATCTTACCCTTTTTATAAGTTGAAACATATAGCTACCCTAATTGCAATTACCCTTGGTTTTACAGGAAAATCTCAGGACATCGGATATCAATACAATGATCTTTCTTTCGTCTAGTACAAGGCATCTATGGATAGCCTTAAAAAAGCATGGGCCTGCCCGGCCGTTTAACCAGACAAAAACACTCAGAAAGAATTTTGTAACCAAATGGACGTCGAGGACCAACTTTATGCAGGAATGTATAAAAGACAATGATTTTCTGCAACACCCTGAAATATTTGCATATGTAGATGGAGTTGTTACCAATTATATGAGGGTAATAAGCAACTTTTCCCATAAAACCATTTCTACTTATTGATAAGAGTATTATTGCTAATACTTAAGCTATCGGAGAAAATATTATTGTTGTAAATATTGGATTGCTCACCAATGTAAAATACCGGGATGAACTAGCCCTAATCCTTGCGCATGAAATGAGTCACAACTTTTTAGGTCACTCAATGCAATCCATGAAGAAAAAATCCGAGTGGTTGACTTCAGATGAATACAAGGAATTTATTAAAGACCTCTCAAAAGATAAATACAATCGTTACAATAAGGTGTTGAATGCCTTTTAAGATTATAAGTTTTCAAGCAGCAAGCACAATCGTTTTGGAGAATCCAACGCAGATTCAATGGCGGTAAACATTATTAGTAAAGCCGGATTTGCATTTGATGCAGCATGGTTTCTAAGGCTTGACAGTGTGGGACTGGAATATAAAACAGCCCTTAAAAAACCTATTCGCCAGTATTTCCAGGACTATGGACTAACCATACAAAATCAATGGCTCAATAAAAAAGCAATTGGTCTTTTCTCAAGAGTAGGTGAGGCAGATTTTAATACCAGCATAGAAGACTCTCTCAAAACTCACCCTGATTGCAAGGAACGTTATGTTTTTATCTCATCTTTATTAGCGACTGCGGGGTACAATAAATATTATTACAGGGACGCCACTATTTTTAAACTCAGCCCAAATAATCGTTTTAGCAGGGTTACTACAATTTCCCAGGCGAAATCAGCGAATAATTTTGCACAAGAAATTGTTATGCCCGGCAACACAAGGAATATAATTGACGAAGAGGGCCTGAACGCATACTTTGTGGGAGGCGATGGTGATAATGTGAGCATCACTAATATCAATACTAAAAAAACAAAGTTCATACCCCACAGTTCAGGAAATATAATGTCTTCCGCCTACCCGGCTAAAGAAGGACATTTTATGCTTGTAGAAAATAACAACTCTACCAAATCGGTTAAATTATCTATTGTTCCTTTACAATAACAGCTATGAATGCTGCGCTTTTTATTTGCCTGAAATCGGAGGATCTAGCTGTCAATCTTTGTTGCGCCAAAATAGCTGTGCAATGCTTTAGGCAAATGAATGCCGTCTTCTTTTTGATTGTTTTCCAGGAGTGCCGCCACAATACGTGGCAAGGCCAGAGACGAACCGTTGAGAGAGTGCAGTAATTGTGTTTTACCTTCTCCATCTTTATAGCGAATCTTCATCCTGTTTGTCTGAAAGTTTTCGAAGTTGCTTACAGAACTTACCTCCAGCCATTTTTTCTGGGCTGCACTGTATACTTCAAAATCGTAGGTAAGGGCAGATGTGAAACTCATATCGCCACCGCATAAACGAAGAATTCGATAAGGCAACTCCAGGAACTGGAGCAGGCGCTCAATATGATTGACCATTTCTTCCAGTATGTCGTAGCTGCGGGCAGGGTGCACCAACTGCACAATTTCTACTTTGTCAAATTGATGCAAGCGGTTAAGACCTCTTACCTCGGCCCCAAAACTTCCGGCTTCTCTTCTAAAGCATGGTGTATAAGCCGTCATCTTTATAGGCAAGTCGTTCTCCTTTACTATTTCGTTGGCGTAAATATTGGTTACGGGCACTTCTGCGGTAGGTATCAGGTAAAAACCATCTGCACCTACATGGTACATCTGCCCTTCTTTATCTGGTAACTGGCCGGTGCCATAGGCGGTGGCCTCATTTACCATTAGCGGCGGGGCGTATTCTGTATAGCCGGCGCCGGTATTATAGTCTAAGAAATATTGTATGAGTGCCCGCTGCAGTTTGGCGCCCTTGCCTTTGTAAACCGGGAAGCCGCTACCGGTGAGCCTTGCCCCGGTTTCAAAATCAATGAGGTCGTAATCTTTGATAAGTTCCCAATGCGGCTTTGCAGATTCCATTAATGTGGGTATCGTACCACCTTGGTTGATAACCTCATTTTCCTGGGGAGTTTTCCCCTTTGGTACAGATTGATGCGGAAGGTTTGGTAGCAATAATATTTTTGAATTGAAATTTTCTTCTAGTGTATCCAGCATGACTTTATGATTGTTCAAATCATTTTTGAGCTGGGCTACCTGGGCACGTTTTTCTTCGGCCAAATCTTTCTCTCCTTTTGCTATGTGCATACCAATTTCTTTTGAACTGGTATTCATAGTAGCCTGCAGCGTCTCGGTGGCAACTTTTTGTTTGCGCAGTTCTTCATCCAATTGAAGCAGTTCATCAATAAGTCCGGGATTCGCAAAATTCTTAACAGCCAGTTTTTCTTTTACAAGGTCTGTGTGCTGCTTTATATAATTGATCTGTAACATTTGTGCTGAAGATAAAATTATTAGGATTGCCGCAAAGATAAGGCTGGAGCAGTAATAACCCTGTCGGCGGTTACCAACCCCGACAGCGGATATAATATTTCACAAACCGCCAACACGGCCAAAAGCCGCTGTTGGGCCTGCCTGTCAGTAAGCAAGGTTAGTAAAAAGCTTTCCTACATTTGCAATTATGTTACATGCCGAAGAAGATTTGCAGGTGCGCTGGCTAAAACTGCGCATCAAATTAAAAGAAAAGTTTAGCATCAAACCAGATATGAATGGCGTGCTCCTCCTTATTGGAGTGCAGGAATTGGGCCAGGGGCCGCAGGAATTTAGTAAAGAACAAAAGCAGGACCTCATGCATATTGCCATTTGTACCATACTATCGGCCAGCGACTATTATAAACTAGATGGACTGGATGATGAAGGATGGCCACATTTTACGCAGCTAAAAGCATTGCCGGAATTCGATGCTTTTCAACAGGAGAATTTTTTGAAAGATCACGTACTTCTGTATTTTAGCAACCTTAATTTTTAGTTATCAGTTGCAGCATAATATTTTAACTCCTTAAGTATTTTCCATCATTTATTTTTGAATAAAGCATTTCCTCAAATTTTCAAATACGATCATTTATATGGATACTAAATTTACCCGTTACTCCCTTGCGTGTTGCATGTTATTTCTGTTTGCTTGTGGCGGCGCCACCGCCCAGGTTAAAAAGGCAGCACCAAAACCCCCTCATGTAAAAACGACAAAAACGGTGAGTAAGCCGGGCCCCGTGCGCATTTGCATTTACACCGACTCCGGTTCTATGATTATTAAATTATCTGATTCTACTCCATTGCACCGGGACAATTTTGTGAAGCTGGTAAGGGAAGGTTTCTACGATAGCCTTATGTTTCACCGGGTGATTCCCCAGTTTATGCTGCAAGGTGGAGACCCTACAAGCAAGTATGCCACAAGAGGGGCCAGGCTAGGAAACGGTGGTGATCAACTCGCACGCATACCCGCAGAATTTAACCCCACTCTTTTTCATAAGAAAGGCGCACTTGCAGCAGCAAGAGATGGCAATGCTTTGAAGGCCAGCAGTGCCTGCCAGTTCTATATTGTAGATGGCAAGACTTTTACTGACGAACAGCTAACGATGCTGGAGAGGCAAAATGGCAGAAAGTATACCGAAGAACAAAGGATCATTTACAAAACCATGGGCGGTACTGCCCAACTAGATCAGAATTATACTGTGTTTGGCGAAGTGGAAACGGGCTTAGAGGTCATTGGAAAAATTACGGGTGCTGCAAAAGATGGAAACAATCGTCCTCTTGCAGACGTAAGGATGAAAATGGAGATCATGCAATAGTTAAACAATCCAGTTGCCGCATTGGCTAACTTATAATTATTGTGGCGAGACAATTCTTTTTCTAAAAAAAATCTAACTTGCGACCACAAAATAATTTCATTAAAAAAATCAACAATGAGTTTTCCGGCCAATTTAAAATACACCAAGGACCACGAGTGGGTTTCTTTAGAAGGTAACGTAGCCACCATTGGTATTACCGATTTTGCACAACATGAGTTGGGTGATATCGTTTATGTAGATGTTAACACGGCTGGCAAGGCATTGGGTGCAGAAGATGTGTTTGGAACGGTGGAAGCTGTGAAGACGGTAAGTGATCTTTTTTTACCTGCTGCCGGCACTATCCTTGAAGTAAATCCTGCTCTGGAAGCAAACCCGGAATTGGTAAACAGTGACCCTTACGGCGAAGGCTGGATGGTAAAAGTTACGATCGATAATCCTGCAGACGTAGAAGCCTTATTAGATGCGGCCGCTTATGAAGCCTTGGTTGCATAAAAACCATGAATAAAATTTCTCTACATAAATTTTTACCAGGCATGGCCTGGTTTTTTGTTGTGATGGTTTTAACCTTCCTTCCCGGAAAAAACCTACCAGGCAACAGTTTTTTAGAACGGATCTACTTTGACAAATGGGTGCATGTCGGAATGTTTGGGCTGATGGTGATTTTATTTATAAGACCATATGCTTTTAGCCCACTACCCACTGCCCTTAAAATGCAGCATTTTTTCCGTATCGCTATTACCGTAGCTTTGTGGGGGCTTGCTACAGAGTTTATTCAGGAATATTTAATTGATGGTAGAAGTTTTGACGTTCTTGATTTTGTGGCGGATAGCATTGGCTGTAGCCTCGCCTATTTCTTCAGCAAAAAGTATCTCTTAGAATACAAGAAGCAGGCCTAAATTCGAATTGGCTAACCTGCAGCTTATCTACTTACATATCAGCATTTAGACTAACTTGTTTGGGTGCGCTTAACCACTTACATTTGCTAATATGATGAACGTTGAGAACATGGAATACAATACCACAAGAAGCTTCCTGATCATGAAAGAATATGGCAGACATATTCAAAAAATGATTGAAAACTTATTATTAATAGAAGATAAGGCACAGAAGCAACAGAGCGCTTATGTAGTGATTGAACTGATGGGAACCCTCAATCCCCATCTTAAGAATGTGGAAGATTTCCGCCATAAGTTGTGGGACCACCTCTTCCTGATCAGCGATTTTAAACTGGATGTAGATAGCCCCTATCCTATACCTACAAGAGAAACATTGCGTGCAAAACCGGAGCGCCTTAAATATCCAAAAAGCCATCCACGGTATAACCACCTGGGTAAAAATATAGAAGTGGTAATGGAAAAAGCGTTGAAGGAAGAAAACCCTGAGAAAAGACAAGGCTTTGCAAATGCCATTGCTTATTACATGAAACTGACTTATAGCAACTGGCACAAAGAGTTGGTGCATGATGATACCATCCAACAGGAGTTGAATACCATGACCAAAGGCGAATTGGAATTTAATAATCGCCCATTCGTAAAACATCGTGCAGACAACCGTCCGGAGAATGAATATCCTGCTACCGGGCGTAACCAATATCGTAAAAATTTCGGAAGCCGGGATGCGGGAAGAGAGAATAGAAGCAACCAGGCTAGTGGAAGTAGGGACAACCGCAGCCGCAACAATCAACCCGGTAGTGGACCCAGAGATAGTGGTAACCGCCAGGGCGGTGCCAGCGATAACCGGCCGAACAACAACAATAGAAACTTTAAAAAAAGGTACTAGGAGATTTTTGATTTCTGATAGTCGATTTTTGATTATAAAAACCCTGATGTAATGACTACATCAGGGTTTTTTATTTAGGTTTGTGTCACTAAAAAACCGATACTTTAACCAGACCCTATTCACCATTGACAATTGACAATTGACAATTGACAATTCACCATTGACCATAACAACAACCCATGAGTATTTTTGAAGTAACAGGTGGCAACACACTCCACGGGGACATAACCCCACAAGGAGCGAAAAATGAAGCGTTACAAATTATCAGTGCTGTACTACTCAGTGCCGAGGAAATAACTATTCATAACATCCCCGACATCATTGATGTGAATCTGTTGATAGAGTTATTAGGAGAAATGAATGTAACGGTGAATCGGATAAACCGCCACAGCTGCAGCTTTAAAGCCGACAACGTAAACGCAGACTATTTGCAGAGCAACGATTATTTTAAGAAGAGTTCAAAACTGAGAGGGTCTGTCATGCTCACGGGCCCCTTGCTGGCAAGGTTTAAGAAAGCCTATTTACCCAAACCTGGCGGCGATAAAATTGGGAGAAGAAGATTGGATACCCACATCATGGGCTTTGAAAAATTGGGTGCAACATATAGTTACAACAGCGACAGCAATTTCTTTGCACTGGAGGCAAGCAGGCTGATCGGAACTTTTATATTGTTAGAAGAACCAAGCGTAACCGGCACTGCAAACATTTTAATGGCATCTGTTTTGGCGGAGGGTACTACTACCATTTACAATGCTGCCTGCGAACCCTACCTGCAGCAACTTTGTAAAATGCTTAACCGCATGGGTGCGCAAATTGAGGGCATCGGCAGCAACATGCTAATCATTAAGGGTGTAAAAGAGTTAAAGGGCACAGAGCATACTATGCTGGCTGATATGATTGAAGTGGGCAGTTTTATTGGCCTTGCTGCCATGACCAAAAGTGACATTACTATTAAAAATGCCGGGGTGGCATCACTCGGTGTAATCCCGGATAAGTTTCGTCAGCTAGGCATTGAGCTCATTATTAAGGGAGACGACATTCATGTACCTGCCCAACAGTATTATGATATTCAAAAATACATGGATGGTGGTGTGCTCAGTATTTACGATCATCCATGGCCAGGTTTTACACCAGACCTTTTGAGCATAGTATTGGTTACTGCCATACAGGCAAGGGGTAGTGTGCTCATTCACCAAAAAATGTTTGAGAGCCGTTTGTTCTTTGTAGACAAACTAATTGAAATGGGTGCCCAGATCATTTTGTGCGATCCGCACAGGGCCGTGGTAATTGGCCTTGAAAGAGAAACGCAACTGAGAGGTATTACGATGAGCAGCCCCGATATAAGGGCCGGTGTGGCCTTGCTTATAGCAGCTCTAAGCGCAAGGGGCAAAAGCACTATTCAAAACATAGAACAAATAGATCGTGGTTACCAATACATAGATGAACGCCTGCGCAAGCTGGGAGCAGATATAAAAAGAATCAACTAATTTACGGGAGCAGGAAAAAATTAAATCTGGTTATGAAAGGAGCAATTCACATTTTCAAATCAACCAAGGAACAGGAAAAACATCATTTAAAACTGATGAAGGAAAGTAACGTGGAAGATCGTTTTAGAAGATTGCTCCAAAATGCAACAGTTTTCGCAGTTATTACATCCTTCTAAAGATAAAACCAGACAAATCAAGTTGAAAAATGGATATCCTGAATGAGGAGTTTTAAGTGGCATATCGAATGAGTATTTAATAGAAATGAAATTAAAAGCTTTGAGAGAAAAGGATGTATTAGACGTATACAAACTCAAGGAACTTAGAAATCTTAAATAACCTGCTCTTGATATGGTAGAAATTCTATCAGCATAGTAATCTTTCTAAATTTTACTTTATCTTTTCTTTTCTTTGCGCATGAGTTTTTTCTACCAAAAAATATTGATCATCACTGCACCATCCGGGGCCGGCAAAACTTCCATCACACGCCAACTGATGAAGCGTTTCAGCCAGTTGGCATTTTCAATTTCGGCAGCTACCCGTAGCCTCCGGAGCACTGAAACAGACGGCTCCGATTATTACTTCATGACGGATGCTATGTTTCAGCAAAAAATTAAAAACAAAGAATTTGCAGAATGGGAAATGGTGTACGAAGGCAAGTATTATGGCACTTTGAAATCTGAACTTGAACGCATTTGGAGCAACAACCAAATTCCTGTGTTAGACATTGACGTAAAAGGAGCCATCCACGTACAAAAGCAATATCCTATTAATACCCTCAGTATTTTTATAGAACCGCCTTCTGTAGACGAATTAAAGAAAAGACTGGAGAGCCGCGGTACTGAAACGGAGCAATCGCTTGCTTCCCGGGTAAACAAGGCCGCTTATGAAATATCTTTTAAAACCCATTTTGACAAAATCATCATCAACGACGACTTGCAACAGGCCTGTAATGCAGCCGAGCAACTTGTGGAGCACTTCATAGCGCAGCCCCTACAGGAAGGCCATAAGAACGATTAATCTTATTTTCTTATTTTTATAGTATGTACACGGCCTTACTCGTCATATTCTTTATATCTGTTATCCTTATCTGTTTTTTTGCAGGGATAGAGATCGCTTTTATTTCGGCCAATAAATTATCCATCGAACTAAGCAAAAAGCAGGGAACCTATAGCGGCAAAACCTGGGGAGATTTTTCTGACCATCCCACGAAATTTATAGGAACCATACTCGTAGCAATTAATATCGTACTGGTAGTATATGGATTGCTGGTAGGGGAAATGCTCACACCAATCTGGGATATTATAAAACATGAACTGCCCCAATCCTCAGAGAACTATGTAGATTATATTCGCCTTTTTACAGAGACGCTGCTTTCTGCAGGCATCATTCTTTTTCTAATCGTTTTTATAAAAGCTGTTTTCCAGGCAAGGAATAACTCCATTTTAAAAAGCAGTATAATCAGTTATTTTGCCCGATTCTTTTCTTGGCTTTTCACAGGCATCTCCTCCATGTTCATTGCCTTTTCAGAATGGATGCTGCAATATATTTTCAATGTAAAATTATCCGACAAAAAAGAGATGTTTAGCAAAATAGACCTGGAGCATTTTATTCAGCAGTCTAAAAGTTTTAATGAAGATGAGAACTCAGAAATAAATAAAGAGCTTTTTGAAAACGCACTTTCAATCAGCGATATTAAACTGAGAGAATGCCTGGTACCACGCAAGGAGATCGTAAGCATTTCTCAAAACAGCACCATAGAAGAAGTTAAGAATAGTTTTATAGACACCCGCCTCAGCAAGCTCGTGGTATATGACAACGACATTGATAACATTACCGGCTACATTCATCAATTAGACCTTTTTAAAAATCCGGCAACAGTCACGGACATCCTGCTACCCATACCTACAGTGCCCGAAAGCATGAGTGTAACGGGCATGATGGATAAGTTTGCCAAAGAGCGAAAAACAATTGCATGGGTGATAGATGAGTTTGGCGGTACTGCCGGCATTGTAACAATGGAAGATTTGCTTGAAGAGATTTTTGGAGAAATACAAGATGAATATGATGACGTAGATGAATTGGTAAACAAACAACTATCGACAAACGAATACCTTTTCAGCGGCCGGCTTGAACTGGATTTTATTACAGAAAAATATGACCTTGAGTTTCCCAATAATGAAGATGCAGAGACGCTTTCAGGCTTCATTATTCAAAACAACGAAGCCATCCCGGAGGAAAAAGAGCGCATCATAGTGGGCAACTACGAGTTTGATGTGCTGAGTGTGAGCGGCACCCGTATTGAGACAGTTAAATTGAAAGTCCTCAAATAAAAAAACTGCCACAGGCTTTGTTATTTATTTTTGTGAAATGATCATTGCGGCTCACATCCGGCAAACCAACGGCACAGCTTCTTTTCTTTTACCCCTCATCAGCCAGATCGCCTCTGAGCAGCAGTCCATTCAGTTTATACTTTTTTGCGTAGATCCGGGGGCGCTGGGCGAGCTCCCTGCCAACTGCAAACGTGTACCTATCAAAAGATCTTTAAAGAATATTTTACTACTGCATTATTGGTTTCAATATACGCTGCCCACTTTGCTAAAAAAATTCGGGGCCACCCTTTTCATCAGCGAAAACAATGTATGCAGTTTGCGCACGGCGGTTGTGCACATCATGGTTGTTAGGGAGAACTTTACTGTCACCTCTCCAACAATAACTGCCATGCAGGTTCGCTACTTTAAAAAATATTTTCCTGCTTTTGCAGACAAGGCAGCACAGCTATGCGTTACCAGCCCATTTTTAACAACCATTCTTAACTCCTGCTACCCTCTCCTAGAAAATAAAACAGTTGAAATTTTGCATGGGCTAAACAATGACTACAAGCCATTAAATGAGCTGGAGCAAAACACTATCCTTGACCATCATACAGAGGGCTTTAACTATTTTGTGTGTGAGTGCAGTGCCTCTAGTCGCCCGCACATGGTAACCCTGGTAAAAGCGTTTTCCCTATTTAAAAAAAGATTAAAATCTTCTTTACAGTTGGTCATCATAAACAAGCTACGGGAAAACCCTGTGCCTGATTTTCATTTATACAAATACCGGCAAGAGGTAAAAGTGGTCAATGATCTTACTCCTAAAAATGAGGCTGAGTTGATTGCAGCGGCCTATGCGGCTATAGAAATTTCCAGCACGCAAACAGAGCATGACTGGGGCCTGCAATGTATGCGGTGCCGAGTACCGCTTGTAACAGCGAACAGCGATGTTGCCCGAAAACAGTATGCAGATGCTGCAATATTTACCGAGTTGAATGAAATAGCTCTAGCCGAAAAACTGATGCTTTTGTACAAGGATGAAAGCTTTAGAAATGCACAGATCGAAATGGGAAATACGCTCGTGAGCCCGTATACCTGGGAGCACTGCAGCAGGTTGCTTTGGCAAAGAATTTTGCAATGCAGCTAAGAGTAAACAGCAATCCTTTTACCTTTGCAACTCAAAAGCAAATTCTCATGCGGCAATCGACTATAAAAATTGATGTTCTTCTTGACCCAAATAAAATTCCGGAACAAATAAACTGGCAAGCAACCGACAGCAGTGCAGATATGACACAAAAAGCAAAGGCAATGTGCATTGCTTTTTGGGATGGCGCAGATAAGACCGCCCTGCGCATAGATCTTTGGACAAAAGATATGATGGTAGATGAAATGGGCGACTTTTACTACCAAATGCTAATGGGCATGGCCGATTCATTTAAAAGAGCGACTAACCAGCAAGGGCTAAGCGATGAATTAAAAGTATTTGCAAAAGATTTCTTCGAAAAATTTAAAGAGATACAGGTTAAGGAACAGCAGTAATTGCAGCACTGGTCCAAATGTGCACATCACCTAATCAACAATAAAAAACGAAACTATGTCTTTAGAAATACAGGTAATGACAGAAATGAAGGAAGCCATGAAGGCAAAAAATGAAGCTGTGTTGAGAAGTTTAAGAGCCATCAAGGCGGAAATTATAAAGGCAAAAACTGACCCGGGGGCCAATGGCGTGATAGATGAAGCAACCGAGCAAAAGTTTTTACAAAAAATGATGAAGCAGCGCAAAGATTCTTTCGAAATATTTACACAGCAGGGCCGCACAGATCTTGCTAAAAAGGAAGAAGAAGAAATGGCTGTCATAGAAAAGTTTCTGCCAAAGCAAATGTCTGCCGAAGAGATAAAGGCGGCACTTGCTGCCATCATCACGCAAACCGGGGCTGCCTCTGCTGCCGATCTTGGAAAAGTAATGGGTATTGCTTCAAAACAACTAGCTGGTAAAGCAGATGGCAAAACCATCAGTGGACTGGTAAAAGAGATGCTTGCTTAAACCAACCTATGATCATAGATATATTTTTTGTGATCCTTTTGGTGATAGCCTGCTTTAAGGGATATAGCAAAGGGCTTATCGTAGCGCTATTCTCTATCATCGGATTCATAGCCGGTCTTGCGGCAGCATTAAAATTATCTTCTTATGCTGCAGAAAAACTCTCTGGCAGTTTAAACGCATCTGGTAAATGGCTTCCATTTGTTTCTTTCCTGCTGGTATTCGTTGCCGTAGTGTTGCTGGTAAATTTAGGCGCACGTCTTTTACAAAAATCTGTAGAATTGATCATGCTCGGGTGGGCTAACCGCATCGGGGGAATTTTACTCTTCGCCATACTTTACAGCATCCTGCTCAGCGTATTTCTTTTCTACGCAGTGCAACTTCATTTTCTTTCGGCCGAAACTGTGTCTGCATCTGTAACCTATCCATACTTGAAACCAGTAGGTCCCGCTGTTATTAATGCCCTGGGCTCCGTCATCCCGATTTTTAAAAACATGTTTACCCAATTGCAGGATTTCTTCGGAAAACTACCTGCACAAACAGCTCTAGTAAAATAAAAATCGGGCGCACACTTTTCAACTCAGCATTTCAAAAGGCAAATCATATTTCTTTCAACAAAATGGCTGAAATCAAATAAATAATCGAATAAAGCCGAGGTTTGATATCTTTGAATCATTGCCGGATTTTTAACATAAATCGTTTATTTTAGCAATAGATTACAAACGACTCACCAGACACCAACTAATGACCTACGAATTAAAACAAGACGGCAAATTCAAATTTATCGAAGAGGGCGAGGGTGAAACGATCATGCTGTTACATGGTCTTTTTGGTGCTTTAAGCAATTTTAAAGATCTCATAGAACATTTCAGCAAAAATTATAAAGTAGTAGTGCCTATACTGCCATTACTTGATATGGATCTGCTGCACACATCCGTGGGCGGATTGCAAAAATATGTACACAGGTTCATTGAGCACCGCAAGTATGAGCACATTCATTTAATGGGAAATTCGCTTGGTGGGCATGTAGCGCTGGTAGTCATTTTAAAAAATCCAGCCAATATCAAGTCGTTGGTTCTTACTGGAAGCTCCGGTCTTTTTGAAAATGGCATGGGCGATACTTACCCAAAAAGAGGCGATAAAGAATACATCCGCAATAAAACCGCACTAACATTTTACGACCCAACCCTGGCTACAGATGAGTTGGTGAACGAGGTTTTTGAAATTACCAACAACCGCTTAAAAGTTATCAAAATTATCGCCCTCGCAAAAAGTGCCATTCGCAACAACCTTGGAGAGGAGCTAAAAAATATCCATCAGCCTACCTGTCTCATTTGGGGCAACAATGATACAATTACGCCGCCTTTCGTTGGCAAAGAGTTTAACAATCTTATTCCCAACAGCGAATTGCATTTAATAGACAAATGTGGCCACGCTCCTATGATGGAGGTTCCTGGTGAGTTTAACACAATCCTGGATGGATTTCTTGCAAAATTAAAATCTCCTGCTGCAACGGTTTAGACAATTAGTTGGTCTTTATACAAAACCGGCCCGGGCTCTTGGCTGTTTATGCATCCTGAAATACCAAAATCCGTTACATGTTAACAGTAGACCTACTCAATAATAACTTGCCACGCCTGCAACTTCAAGACAGCATTGCAAAAGCCTTGCGGTTGGTTACCGATTTTAGGGTTACACATTTGCCAGTGGCGGCTGAGGATAAATACCTTGGCTTACTGAGCGAAGAAGATCTGCTGGATGCAGAAGACGAAAGGCTCCCAATAGAAGTACTGCAGGAACATTTCGTGGTAACTTCTGTGAGAGACAATATGCACTTTTTAAATGCGGTAAATGCGAGTATACAATTTGACACTAACATTATACCTGTTGTGAATGAAGAGGGAGAACTGATGGGCGTAATTGCTATGTCCGACCTTTTAAAGACCCTTGGCAACTTTGCCGGAGCCAACGAAATTGGCGGCATCATTGTACTCGAAATGGAAAGATCTCAATTTGCGTTATCTGAAATTAGCAGGATAGTGGAGAGTAATGACTGCACCATTTTGCACCTGAACTCCAATGCCGACACTTTGACCGGTTTGCTCACAGTGACCATGCACTTAAACAAAAGAGAAATATCCTCCATTGTATCTACGTTTGAACGCTACGACTATGATGTTATTTACTTTTTTGGTGACGAGAAGTTTGAGAACGAGATACACAGCAATTACCGCCACCTAATGAATTACCTCGATATTTAGCAGTTACACATCCAGAAGCGCAACTGGCTTTATTTGAAGCTTTGTTTGTATAAAGATATTTCCCAGCTCATGCCTGCAGCCAGATTTTTGCTCTTTCTCTTCTTCTCATGGGCAAATGCAGTTGTTGCACAAAAACTTCCTGATGAATTTTTAAATGTTATAAACAGTAAAGTTGCTGCAGACTCCAATGCAAAACTTTTCATTTCGGCCATTGTTATAGAAGGAAATAAAAAGACCAGGGCTTACATCATTGAAAGAGAAATGCGTTTAAAAAAAGGAGATTCCGTATTGGCGTCATCCATCTCTGAAAAATTATTACTTTCCCAGCAACTCATTTACAATACCACTCTTTTTACAGACGTAAACCTCGCACCCCGTTTTACTGCTGATGCCGAAATAGAGGTTTACATCAGCCTCAAAGAAAAATGGTACATCTACCCTACCCCGCAATTCCAACTAATAGATAGAAATATAAATGAGTGGATAAAAGTATACAATGCAGACCTGGAAAGGGTTGTATACGGTGCTAAGTTTGCACACTACAACCTGAGTGGACGCAGGGATCAACTAAAGGTTACCGTATTAAATGGATATACAAGAAATTTTAGTTTCACTTACAGCGCCCCTTATAGCAACGGAAATCTTACAGAAGGGTTTTCGGTCGGGATGGGCTATACCCAAAACCGGGAGATTACTTACAAAACAAGCGCCGATAATTCCCCTTTGCGGTTTAGAGGCGATGATTTTATCCGTCAGAATTTTTCTGCTTCATTGGGCTATAACATGCGCAAGGGGTTTTACCGAAGGCATACATTTTCCCTCGGATTTTCTTACAGTAAAGTAGATGACAGCGTTACCAAGCACTACAACCCTCAATACTTTAATAACGGTAAAAATAATTTGGCCTATACAGATTTGGCCTACAACTATCAATACATCAACACCAATAATATCAACTATCCTCTCACTGGCAAACTCTTTTCGCTCACCGTTGCTAAAAGAGGATTAGGATTAAGAGGCGGAATTAATATGCTGAGCATAGATGCAGACTTTAATAAATTTTACGCCCATGGTAAAAAATGGTTCAGCACGATACAGAGCCATGTAAGATTAAAAGCGCCCTTTTCGGATGCTTTCATTAACCAGAGTGCCATGGGCTATGGAGAGTTGTACTTGCAAGGGCTGGAGAACTACGTTATAGATGCTATGTTGATGGGGCTGGCAAAATATTCTCTTAAACGAAAACTCATTTCATTCAATATCCCCGTGCCATTTAGAAACAAATTAATTTCCGGAATACCAGTGACCCTTTTTGCAAAAACCTTTACCAACCTAGGTTTCAGCTATATTCAGAAAGAATTTGAAACCCTGTTGAACAACAGGCTCCTTTATACCGCTGGTGTAGGGATAGACATCTTAACCCTTTACGATCTCAACTTTCGGGTAGAATACAGTTTTAACCAATTAGGAGAAAAGGGTATATTTTTGCACGCTAAAGGAGGTTTTTAAAAACCCTTTACAGAATTACATGAGAATAGCCATTTACAGCCGGGGGATTGAAAACAATCAGCTGGAAGATATAGAATTGCTGATCAGTGTATTGTTGAAACATGGCGCCGAACCGGTTTTTTACCAGGATTTTTTTAACCAATTTTATTGTGCCGTAGACCTGGAGGGTAAATACTCTACGTTTAATAGCAGTACCGATATGGACAGCAGCATCGACTGCCTGATTAGCCTCGGCGGAGATGGAACCATGCTGGATACGGTAACCCTGGTGAGAGATACCGGCATTCCTGTGTTGGGTATAAATTATGGCAGGCTTGGCTTTCTGGCCAACATCGGCAGAGATGAAATTAACTCCGCGGTGGAGGCACTTGTAGATAGGAAATATGTATTAGACAAACGAACCCTTCTTCACCTTGATGCTAATCTGCCGCTATTTGGTGATGTGCCGTATGCATTGAATGAGTTTACGCTGCACAAAAGCGATACATCACCAATGATCAAAATACATACGTATCTCAATGGTGAATTTTTAAATACTTTTTGGGCTGATGGTTTGATTGTGGCGACACCTACAGGTTCTACAGGCTATTCGCTTAGTTGTAACGGGCCTGTTGTGTTTCCGGATAGTGCAAGCTTTGTGATAACTCCTGTGTCTCCCCACAACCTCAATATCAGGCCTATCATTGTGCCAGACAACAACGTGGTTTCTTTTGAGGTAGAAGGAAGGACCGACAATTTTATATGCAGCATGGACAGCCGCCGGGAGCTTGTTACGAAAGAAATTCAATTAGCGGTTAAAAAAGAAGACTTTGGCATAAACCTTATTCGCCTAAATGAAAATAACTTTTTGCAAACCTTGCGCAACAAACTATCGTGGGGATTGGATAAGAGGAATTAGTTTTAGTCAGGTTCAAGAAGTTCAAGGGGTTCAAGAGGTTCAACGTTCAGCCCAAAAGAGTTCGGAACAACGTTTATACCGTTTATGCCCTTTATGGTTTAAGGTTTAAATCGTTTAAGGTTTAAGGTCCGTTTAGATTGTAGGCTTAATATTACCATTGACAGTTCTAATCATTGCATCTTCGATTTTGACTTTATAATTTTTACTTTTTAATTTCTTAGAATTTCCCTTTCACAATTGACCACCTCATGCTTCCTAAATCAAAAAAGATCTTTAGCGTTTTTTTTATCTACTGGATACTTCTGGCATACGTAGTGGCAGCACTCATCTTCTGGTTCATCACACTCAACAAACAAAACGAGTTGATGAGCAATTTGAAGATGCAGAGTTTTCCTGCAAGGGCAGCAGTCATTCAAAGCGAATCTGATAGAAAGGAGATGCAATACATTGGTGAGGGTACGACATTTTTACTGGTCATATTAGTGGGCGCCATCTTTTTTTACCGGGCGGTGAAAAAGCAGTTCAAGATCAGCCAGGAACAACAGTATTTTATGATGGCCATTACCCACGAACTAAAAACTCCCATCGCCATTGCAAAGCTGAACCTGGAAACCATGCAAAAAAGAAAGCTGGATGACCAACAGCAACAACGTCTTCTGCACAACACTTTGAATGAAACCTCACGGCTCGATACACTTTGCAATAACATGCTCATTTCCTCCCAAATTGAAGCAGGCGGTTATAGGTTCGTAAGCGAAGAAATAAACTTAGGTAAACTGGTAGAAAGTTCCACAGATGATTTTGCAATGCGTTACCCTCACAGGGTTTTTTTTAAAAATATTGAAGAAGACATCATCATAACCGGCGACAAGATGCTGCTGGAAATTGCGTTGAATAATTTATTGGAGAATGCAGTAAAATATTCCGGCAAAGAAAGTAGCGTGCACGTAGCACTAGAACTAAATGATACCGTAGCAGAAGTGCGGGTAAGAGATGAAGGCGCCGGTGTAGCCGACGAGGAAAAGAAAAAAGTGTTTGAAAAGTTTTACCGGATAGGCAATGAGGCTACCAAGCGAGCCAAGGGTACCGGCCTGGGGTTATACATCACCAAAAAAATTATAAAAAATCATGGCGGAAATATTTTCGCCCAAAATAATAACCCTGCCGGTAGCATCTTTACCATTCAACTGGCCGTGGTAGTTTAAACTCGCAATATGTTAGAAAAAGTATACTCTATATTACTGGTAGAAGATGAGGAGAATTTGCAAGAGGCGCTTAAACTAAACCTTGAGTTAGAAGGCTATGAGGTGACCAGCAGTTACGATGGTGAGCAGGCTTTGCGCTTTTTTCAACAGGAACATTTCGACCTTATTATTTTAGATGTGATGCTGCCAGAGTTAGATGGCATAAGCGTTTGCGAAACCATTCGCCTCACCAACAACGAAGTACCCATTTTAATTTTAAGCGCAAAAAATAGTAGTGCCGACAGGGTACTCGGACTCAAAAAAGGTGCCGACGATTACCTAACCAAACCCTTTAACCTGGAAGAGTTGCTGTTAAGGGTTACTAAGCTCATCCGTAAGAGTGATCAGATGGCGCTTAAGAAAACATTGCCGGACATATATGAATTCGGTAAAAACAAAATCGATTTTAAAGGTCTTGTTTGCTTTAATAAAAAAGAGGAGCGCATTGCACTGTCCCGGCGAGAAGGGATGCTGTTGAAACTACTTATTGAAAATAAAAACGAAGTGGTAACACGTGAAAAAATATTACAGGCCGTGTGGGGTTACAATGTGTACCCCACCACACGAACCATTGATAATTTTATTTTGAGCTTTAGAAAATATTTTGAAGAAGACAGCAGAAACCCGCTTTACTTTCATTCTGTAAGGGGCGTGGGGTACAAGTTTACGGGCTAGTTTAAAAATGATAAGTCTGGACGGCCTTCACCAAATCGTGCGAGCGGTTGTACAATATTTCCATCTCATCATTTCTTTCAAAGGGTGTATACAACTGCCATTCTATGTCCCCCAAAAGCTCCTGCGTTTGTAATGCGAGCTCGTTGTCAATGCCAGCCTTGTCCATTACGGCCGATACTCTTTTTGGGGTCAAGTCCTGCGGGCTTACTTTAAACCTATCGGCAAGGTAATTTTTGAGATCCTGGTTTAGTAAAGAATAAAAATCTACGCAACCCTCGCTGTGCAGGCAATTTTCTGCAAGGGCGAGGGGGTTTCTTGATAGCAGAGACAGGGTCTCTTCTACCAACAAAGTTTCTCTTGTTGTAATCGCTGCAGGCACAGCAACGGGTTGCCTGCTACCTGGTGCTTTAGCATCCTGCCTTATCCATAAAAATATTCCCAGTGCTATTAGCAAGCTAAGTGCTGCCACAAGCCATGCTCTGTTGGTAAACATGATAGTGGCCAAAGAAAAAGACTTCGGTTTTGCCGCCGGATCTACGTAAACAGCTGGCTTATCGGTGGCTTTAAGAATGGTAAAAGTGATAGAATCTGTTGTAGCGGTTTTGTATGAGGCACTGGCCGGGTCAAAATAACTAAAGCTTATGCGTGGGATGGTATAATCTCCCGCTGCAGAAACGGTAAAAGGTACTTCGAATATTTTTCGGCCACTAACGGGTACGGTTGTTTGTATCAACTCGTCTGTTACGACAGCATCAAAAAGTTCCAATTCTTTTGGCCAGTTTATTTCTGGCGCTGTAACTAACTGCAGGTTTCCTTGCCCGCCAATAATAATTTTCAGCCTGCCGGTCTCGGTAGTGGTAAAATGATTTTTTTCCAGCAAGGCAGAGATCTCAAATTTACCAACCGCACCATTAAAAGATGCCGGCTTGCCTGCCAGGGGCAGCGGTTTTACTTTTATGGTAACTGGCTGGCTGTTTAAACTCACCGCCTGAGAAATGGTAGCATCAGGGTCAATGCCCACACCATTGATAAAACGATCTATATTTCCATTTTCTTCGCTTACAGCACTTTTCAAAAACAACACATCATTTTCTAAGGTGGCAGTCTCCAACTCTATCGTACCATCCTGCAAAGGATACAACTGGGCTTTTCTGATAATGTACACGCTGTATTCCTTTCCATTCAATGTTTCCCTTGCATTTTCAGCCACATCAGGCTCTGGCAAATCAATAACAGAAAACCCATTAAACGCAGGATTTTTAGAAAGGCGGCTGTCGCTTCTAAGTCTTGAATACAATTTATACGAGGCTACAATTGGTTCACCCACATAACAGCTAGCCTTGCTTGTTTGTAATTTTAGCAGCATGTTTTTGCTTACCTTTTCGGAAGCCCGTTCGTTTGGTTTGATAATAAAGTCTGTAAAAGCTACCTGTCGCTCTGCTGGCGAAACCGGGCTTAAGGAAGCATACGGTGCAGACACTGGGGAGCTGCCGCCATTGCTGTTACTTACTTTTAACTTTAGCTGGGATGATGAATAAGTTTTACCGTCAAGCGTGGCTTTTGAGGCTGGCAGAACGAAAAAGCCCGTGCGCCGTGGCTGCAATATGTAGCTAATGGCCAGGTAGTGACTTACAATTCCGTTTACAGTGTTCATTCCACTTTCCTGGTTGGGTCCGCTTACAACCACAAAGTCCTTTAAGTTGGGTGGAGAAACCCTTGAAATATCATTCGCATTTTCTATCAAAAGCCGAAGCGTGGTGTACTCGCCATTCGAGATTTGGGCGGGACTGAGTACTGCCGAAAATTTAGGCTGGGCATCGGCAGGCAGTATTGCTATGAACAGCCCCATTCCCCATAAAAAAAATTGTAAAACTCTAATCATACCCCGTTTGAAAATACACACAAAAATAAAAAACAGCGCTTGCTATACCTTGTTAACGATTCTAAAAAGGCAAAAGGAACTGTTAATTATAAATCGCCAAGTTGTGGACGAAGTACTATTTCTTCTACAACAGCCTGTGGCGAAAGTTTAGAAGCGGTCAGGATCATGCTTGCTACATCGCTGGCTTCCATGATGCGATTGTTGCTATTATCAAAATTGCCCCAACTGTCTGTGAGCACTGCGCCCGGGTAAACTGTTGTTACTTTGATGCCTGTTTGTTTGAGCTCGTGGCGTAAGTTGGTACTAAAGCCATCAAGGGCAAACTTGCTGATACTGTAACTTCCCCCGCCATCATAGGCTTGCAGCGCTGCAATAGAACAGATGTTGAAAATGTGCCCACTGCCTGCGTGCAGCATAGAAGGAAGCAGCAACCGGGTAAGGTAATAGGCGCTGTAAAAATTGGTATTCATCATATGTTCCAGGTTGCTTTCAGCCTCGTCTCTAATGTTACCCGGCAAATAGGTGCCTGCATTATTAACAAGGATATCTGGGGTGCCTTTTTGCAGGCACCACTGTGCAAAATCTTGTAGTTGTGCCTTAACCGATAGATCTGCAACGAAGCCCTCAATGCCAGCGAGTGCATGCTGGCTTTTCAATTCCTCTACACAGTTTTGGAGTGTAGCCGCATTTCGTGCACATAAAAGCACTGTACATCCCTCTGCCGCAAACTGCTGTGCAATCGCTTTACCAATGCCTTTACTGGCGCCGGTAACTACCACAAGTCTGCCGCCTGCTGTTTCATTTTTCATATTTAAAAAGAGTTAATGTAATTTGCAATTTTAAGAATATTCTTCGCATAAAGATATTTGCAGAACCGCCAGTTATGAACAAATACCAACACCTTTTCTTTGACCTGGATCATACCCTCTGGGATTTTGACAGCAATGCAAGGGTAGCCCTTACTTCAGTGTATGAAAAGTTTGACCTCCAAAGCCGTGTAACACCTGATTTCGACGATTTTTATCAGAAGTATTTATTTCACAACCACGAGTTATGGGAGCGTTACCACAGGGGACAGATTAGTTCGGAAGACCTGAAATGGAAACGGATGTGGCGTACCATGCTGGATTTTAAAATTGCCGATGAGCCGCTTGCAAAAGAATTGAGTTCTGAATTCCTGGAATTACTGCCCACACAAAAACTGGTTTTTCCACACACATTTGAAATACTGGATTATCTCCTTTCTAAAAAATATGATCTTCATCTTATCACCAACGGATTTGAAAAAACACAATGGAGCAAGTTGCAGCACTGCGGCATGGACAAGTACTTTACCCATGTAATTACATCGGAAGGAAGCAACAGCCTTAAACCGAAAAAGGAAATTTTTGAATACGCCATGGCAAAGGCAGGAGCAAGCATTGCGGAAAGTATTATGATCGGCGACAACCTGGAAGCTGATATACAGGGCGGCATCAATGCAGGTATGGATACCATCTTTGTAAATCACATTAATGCCGATTGCAATATTACACCCACTTACACAGTGACACATTTGAAGGAGCTTGAAAATATATTTTAACGCCTGTCGTTTCAAAGAAGAACCCAACCATTTCTAATGCCCCACCAGTTTTTAAAGAACGCTCTCGGCCTTGCTGCCTGCCTGTTGATACTTAGCTTGTTTTCAGGTGGTAGAAGAAGTGTCACTTAAAAATGACGGCACAGGAGATATGCAACTTACCGTAAACTTTAGCCAGAGCCGGTCTAAGTTGGCTTCCATCATGTTAATGGATAGTCTCAATGGATACAAGATACCCAGCGAAAAAGATATCCATCAGTTCATGAATGAAACAGTTGATTTTTTGAAAAAGTCTAAGGGCATCAGCAATGTAAAGAAGACGGTTGATCTTAAAAACTACATTGCCACGGTAAATTTTTCTTTTAAGGACCTCTCAGATATTAATGGCCTTACCAAAAAGCTGCTGGAAAAGGAAAAAGGAAAAGCACCGGTAAATAGTTATGCTTTTGAGAAAACAAGCGGGCAGGTGAAAAGAATTTACCAATACTCGCCGGCGATGAAAAAAGAGTATGATAAATTAAAGCCCAAAGATCGTGAGTTGTTTAAGACCGCTGGTTTCACGAGCATTTTTCGTTTCGACAAAGCCATAATGTCAAGCAGTAATAAAATGGCTAAGCTTTCCCCATCAGGCAAAGCAGTGATGATCAAAACAACTGCGCTGGCGCTCATTTTCGGTTCAGCTAATATTTCGAATAACATCCAATTAAGCAAATAATTTACAAAGCAACAGCACCAACATTATCAACACTAACTAACACCTGTTTATGAAAAGATTTTGCATCCTTGCATTGCTCGTGCATGCCGCATGCGGGCTGGCTGCACAAAATCATGCACTAAAAATTCCCGGCACTGCCAATGTAGTGGGAAGCATGAATCTCGGCAAATTAAATAGTATGATGCCGATGGCAGAGTGGGATAAAACAAGCCTCGGTAAAAAGTTAACCGATATGGGGGGCAGTGACTCTACGCTCCAATACAATTCCCTGCAGGACCTCGGTGTAGACCTTACCAGCACCCTTTATTATTTTCATACTGAGAACGACAGCATGCATTTAAACACGGTATTGGTACCCCTAACTGATGCTGTTAAGACCGACCAGTTTTTTGCAAAAAAAGAGGTGGTGAAATTGGCAGGCAATGTTAGAAGGTATGCAGACAATGACAGCACAGGATATTTCATGTGGAATAATGTGCAGATGATCTATGTAAAAGCCTTGATTAAAGATGCCTACTTTTCCGAAAATTCTGTTGCGCAAAGGCATGGCTTGAGCTATAACAAGCCCGGAGTTTATTTGGATGAGGAGGTAGCACCAGATGATGCAGACAGCGTAACAGTTATAACGGAAGACCTGGAGAAATCAGACACAGTAATAATTGACGAGGATGAGATGGTTGAGGAAGACACGGTGGCGATTGGCTACGAAACCGCAGACGAAAACGATTTTGATTATTACAATGACCTCAAAATTAAAAAGGGCCTTATGGAAAAGGCAGCGATTGCTGCGATCAATGAATTCTTTTACACTACGCCTGTTAACTCCATTCTAAGCAACAGCCGTTACCTCAAAAACAACGATCCTGCGGCGGCTGCTTCTATTTGGGTAGATAAACCCATGGACTTTTATTCTAGCCTGGTACCCAGTTATCTCCTTTACAAAACCAACCCACTTGATGTAGCCTACAAGTTAAATGAAGAAGCAGGTTATGAAAGTTTTGCTGCCAGCCTGTTGCTAAACGATCGTACCATAAGGATGCACACTCAAATGGAACTCAGTGCGGAGATGGCCACCATGCAACAAAAGATTCTGGACCGCAAACTAAACAAACGTTTTTTTAAATACATGCAAACAGACAGCATGCTGGGATACATGAGCTGGGCCTTTGATACAAAAGCATATTTGGAACAGATGCCCCAACTTCTGGATAGAACATATGCAAGCCTTGGCGGCGGAGTGGGGCAGGATGAGGCCTCGCTGGCTGCTGAATTTATATCTCTGCTAATAGATGAGGAAGCAATTGCCAACATGATTAAAGGCGATGCTATGGTTATTTTTGACGGCGTATACCAGCAGGAAGTAAAGTATACAGATTATACCTACGATGAAAACTTCAAAGCCACCGAAGTAGAAAAGAGCCGCACAGAAACCCTACCCCGCTTTTTAATGATGTTGTCTTCTACAGAAAACAACCTCGTTAAAAAACTAATTAATTACGGCATCAAAAAATCTGTTGTAAAACAAAACGGTTCATTTTACGAGATTGATATTCCCACGAGCCCGGTGAAATTTTTTTTTATAAACAAAGACGACATTTTCTTTCTAACCAATTCTATAAGCAACATCGAACAAATAAGCGCAGGAACGTTTAAATCTAACATTTCTAAAAAAGAAAAGAAGACGTTGAGCACGCATCCTTTTACGATGTACATCAACCCAAAAAATATATCAGACAAAATAGCGCAAACTGAACTAGGCGCCACAGAAAGCCTGGCAGAAATGATGAATGCCTTTAATAAAATGGGTGAAGTGAGAATGCAGGCCACCCCCGTGAAAAATAATATTTTTGGTGCCGATCTTTGGATGGATGTACCCGCTGGCAATACAAATGCGGTAACTTATTTCTTTAGCCTTTTTGATGGCACGATAAAATAGCTAATGAAATGCGCAAGAAAGTTTTTATAGCAGCAGCAATCATTTTATTGCTGCTGTTTTCATTTATCGCTGTTTTACGTTACCGGCAGTACAGTTCCTACCAGGTACCTGTGCATAGGAGCGCACAGACAATTATTAAGGTAAACGTTGATGATTTTATAGAAATGTTTATCCGCAATTACGGCTTCAACTTTAAAAAGAAGATCGCTAAAAAGGAAACTAACAACAAAGAGCCCTCTCTCAACACGGGCATTTGGATACCCGGCAATGTGTTTGTCTACAATCTTTATAATTTGAAGTATAACACCTTATTTTGTACCATGCCTGTTTTTAATCAGCAAGAATTTATCTTGTACGCACAAAAAAAGTGGAAGCTGCAATGGATCAAAAGCGAGGGTATTTTTTATGCCAGCAACACGGCCGGCACAGTAACCATAGCATGCAACAATGATCACATCAGCATGGCCTGGTCGCCAGCCAAAGAAAAAGTGCAGCCCTTCTTAAAGGAAATCCTGAACAGCAAAAACTTATCGGAACAAAAAAGAAGTATAGTAGACAGGTTTAAAAAAGTGAATATGCCGCTTGTGGCCATCAGTGGGCATGAAATAGTTTCTGCAAAATTAGAAGGCAAAAATTTATTATTACATGCATCGGTAGATAGCATCCCCGGCATCCGCCTGCCAGCCACTTACCTACAAAAAACTCCTGCAAGTAACACCCATTCCTCTATATCACTCAATGGTACGTTGGCAACTTCGCTTTTTAAAAAAGAGTATTTTATCAAACAAACCAAGATCACGACAGATAGATCCTTCAATATTTACAAGGCTACTTGAGCCTCGAAATTAGTCCGGGCAGTTTGCAAAAAGATAGCATAACCAGTTACGAATACGATGATAATTTCGAAAAAATAGCACGCCTTACTATAACCGAAGTGCAAGTACCCTCTTTACAGCTAACGGTAAAGGCCGCAGCGGGTCTATTGCCTTACTTGCAACAGCAGCAAATAGTTACTATGGGCATGAAGTTGAACAGGGAACTCTTTCCGTTGTACGAAGTGGATGTGGAGCAGCACAACCAGATGCTGCATTTTAGTACAGGAACAAAATCTTTCGACCGTAGTATCACGACGACTCCGCATTTTTTTGCAATGCAGGTAGATGTACAAAAAACGAATGCGCAGTTGAACCTTCCGTTTTTAAACGCATACCTCCAAAATATCCTGGAGTTAAAATTAACTGGTAACCGATCACAAGGTAAGATCATCTTTGATGGCAAGATGCTTTTTAGAGGTAGCGCCCTTCAAGAGCTCGTTCAGCTTTCTAAATTATTGTGACCTGTACAACGAGGCATAAAAAAGCCCCCGGCTTTGGCGGAGGCTACATAAGTTGAAGGCTGCATTACATCTTAACAGTCTTGTCTGCTTTTTCTTTGTGACAAGCTTTTTTATCAGCACTGGCATCTTTAGTGCAGCAGCTTTTTCCTTTAGCACATTTTTTCTTTTTACCGTTTCCTTCATGGTTAGCAAAGGTTACACCTGTTACCAAAAATGCGGCTGTAGCTAGTAAGAACATTTTTTTCATATCAAATAGTTTTGTGTTTGAAGAATAAACCTAAATGTAATGTTTAAATGATACACTTCTTATGCGGAGTCTGTTAAAATTACTGGCTCTGCTACAGTGTTCCAATAACAGTGATACCACCCTTAACAACCTCATTTAATTTTACATTTAAGGTAATACCAACCGGCAGTAAGAGATCTACCCTGCTACCAAATTTGATAAAGCCCATTTCCTGGCACTGCTCTACCTTCTGCCCCACTTCCAGGTAGTTTACAATCCTTTTGGCCACAGCCCCAGCTATTTGTTTCACCAATATTTCCATATTACCTTTTCTGATCACTACGCTATGGCGTTCGTTCTCTGTAGACGACTTAGGGTTCCAAGCCACCAGGTATTTTCCCTTATGGTATTGGTTATATACAACTTCTCCACTAATAGGATTCCTGTTTACATGCACATTAGCCGGACTCATGAACACAGAAACCTGCAGCCTTTTATCTTTAAAATATTCAGGGTCAGTCACCTCTTCTATCACTACTACTTTACCATCAGCAGGGCAGATGATCTGGCCTTCATGCAGGGTGTGCTTACGGGCAGGGATTCTGAAAAAGGATACAACAAATAACAAGAAGATGAGACTAACAACAAGGAAAAAAATGCACAACCATAGCAGCGACGTCCCAAGGAACCAGAACATGGCCACATTTAAAATGCAGAACAGCATGGTTACAATTGCGATAGATTTGTTGCCTTCTCTGTGTATAGTCATTAACAAAAATTGAGTTGCAAATGTAAGGAATAACAAATTCAGGTGCCCCAATCGTTCTTCTGCATTGGCAGGTCGTATTTACATATAAAGTTTTACATAGAGCCACACAGCCGGCGCTGCTACCAAAAGAGAGTCGAACCTGTCTAGGAAACCCCCATGACCTGGCATAAAACTACCACTATCCTTTACATGCGCAAGTCGTTTCAATTTACTTTCCAATAAATCTCCAAGGGTGCCAAAGATGGCGCAGATAGTGGCTATTGCCACCCAATGCTTTAAAGCAACTGTTTGGGCAACAGGTATGCTGGCTCCAAGAATGGCTATTACTCCAATACACAATACGGCTCCTCCCAAGGTACCTTCCCAGGTTTTTTTTGGTGAAATTTTACTAAAGGGGGTTTTGCCAATCATAGAACCTACGAGATAAGCCATCGTGTCATTGATCCAGATGGAAAAGATAATGGCACAAGGCAGCAATGGGGTAAATACATCTGAAACATGGGAATTGCCCTTTTCACCGCTGGCGAACAAGGTTCCATCTACCCCGAGGTCGATGATCATGAGCAAGGGCATGACCGCATAGAAAACTCCGAAAAAAAGTAACATTGGACGAAACCTGAAGACCAGTTTTACATACTCTACAAGGCACCCGACCATGATGATAAAAAAGAGGGCCAGAAAAGCCCATACATTGGTAAATAAGCCGAGCAGCATTACGGCAGCAAAAACGATAGCCGTAATGGTTCTTGTTCTAAAAGTTTTTTTATCTAATGCCATGCTTAGCCATTAACATTTGTTGCAAACGAATGAAAAGGGTCAGCTTCGGCCAGCAGTAACTGCTCTTTGGCAGCAACTCTTGCTTGCATTGGCGCTGAAATTCTTTGCAGCGACTTAAATAAAAAGGATAGCACAACTACAGCTATGCATGCTAACCACCAGGGCACCTGTGGATCTAATTTGTCTACCTCAAGTTTTTCGTTGCGCCCGCTCAGGTAAAACAATTGCGATACTGCAATGGCATTGTTCAAAAAATGGGCTACGATATTTACCCAGATGTTCTTTGTTTTATAGTACAATAGACCAAGAACAAACCCGAGTACGGCCCTGCTTAGAAACAGGTAAACCGAAAAATGAATCAGGCTAAAAACAAGTGAAGTAACGATAATGGCAGCGAGCGGTTGCTTCCACCATTTTTCTAAAAGATTTTGCATGGCACCTCTAAAGAATATTTCCTCAAACAACGCAGGAAAAAAGGCCATGATAAAAATGGCCAGTATGTATTCTGGCCAGCTCTTTAAATTGCTGAGCGCAAGTACCTGCTGATTGTATAGGTCTTCCAGGTTTTTTGCATAAGTATTAAAGTTCGGAAAATTGGCTACTACAGATTTGGTGAGGTCTGCCAAAGGAGAAGCTAGTAAATTGGCTACAAGGATTATAAAAAATCCAACAACGATCTGCCATCCATTAAACCACGGATTGAACCCTAACCAAAATTTATTTCTGCCATTTACAACCAATGAATATAAAACGGCCGGAACAAACAACAGGAACAAAGTCCCCAACACCTGGCTTAGTCTGGCCATGGCTTCATTCTTAGGATCCATAAGGGCTTTCAACATGGCCTCTCCCATGTCGGCGGTCGGTGTGCCCGGAGGTAATAATTGCATGCCTATAAGCAGTTGTAAACCTCCGGCCAAAACAAGTCCCAGGGCTAAAAAAACTAATAAGATTCCCACCTGCCCCCAGCCGGTAAAGCCCTTTATTGATTTGTTGTGCATATGCTAAGCCAATATGTTGTAAATTTGCGACCGCAATATACTAATAGATATGCCCAAAATTGGCAACATACAATTACCGGAATTCCCCATATTACTTGCTCCTATGGAAGATGTGAGCGACCCTCCATTTCGTGCTGTTTGCAAAACAAATGGAGCTGATCTTATGTACAGTGAATTCATCAGCAGCGAGGGTTTGATAAGGGATGCCATGAAGAGTAGGGCAAAACTTGATTTTAGTGAAGAAGAGCGTCCCTTTGGTATTCAAATTTTTGGAGGTGACGAAGACGCCATGGCCATGAGTGCCCGCATTTGCGAAACCGTTAACCCTGACCTGGTTGACATCAACTTTGGATGCCCTGTAAAAAAAGTGGTGAGTAAAGGCGCCGGTGCCGGTGTACTAAAAGACATAGACCTTATGGTGCGGCTAACCAAGGCCGTTATTAACAGTACGAGCCTGCCGGTGACCGTAAAAACCAGGCTTGGCTGGGACGATAATACCCGCAACATTGAAGAAGTAGCAGAGCGCATGCAGGATATAGGTGTTAAAGCCGTGGCAATACATGGCCGCACCCGCTGCCAGTTATATAAGGGAGAAGCAGATTGGACACTGATTGGCAAAGTAAAAAACAATCCACGCATGCACATCCCCATTTTTGGTAATGGTGATATTGACAGTCCTCAAAAAGCTTTGGAATATAAAAATAAATATGGGGTAGATGGTATAATGATTGGTCGTGCAGCCATCGGGTATCCCTGGATATTCAGGGAGATAAAACAATACCTTAAAGACCAAACCATTTTAGCCCCGCCTACCCTTGCTGAGCGAATAGAAGTTTGTAAAACACATCTGCGTAAGTCTGTAGAATGGAAAGGACCGAAAGTGGGAATTTTTGAAATGCGTCGGCATTACACCAACTATTTAAAAGGCCTTCCGGGTATTAAAGATTTTCGTTTGCGCCTTGTTACACTGCCTACCGCTGAAGACATCAATGAAGTGCTGGACGAAATTACAGCGCACTACAAAGATTATGAATTTGAGCACAGCCCGATAGAGATTGTCAACTATCATGAGAAGTGTCCACTGTAGCACATAGGCTGCAACCACTTTTTTAATGTCCAAAACTTTTTGCACGGAGCTTGCGTATCTTCTTGCTCATTGCCAAAAATTCCTTTTCCTTATTGCCAGCATTATTATGCAACTCAAGTTTGCATAAATATACTTTGCTATAATATGAATGATGAGCCGGACATGCATCTTAGCTTAGTGGCTGATAGCCAGTTATCCAATTTCTAACGCTTACCCAATTTTTCGATTCTATATGCCTCTTAAAAGATGGACTTCCTACCTCAAAAAAAATCTTTTTCAAAACCAAGATGGTTTTTTCGAACTCCCTTATTTAAGCAATAACCCGTCGCTTATGGTGGAGAGTGTTGTGAATCTGCCGATATCGGTGCATCAGCAGCGGGAACAGGTAATTTTCTCAGATACCGCATTTACAACAGGCGCCATGCGCTACCGGCAAATCGAAGAAGGCCTCTGCTTGCTTGGCTCCAACCTGGAGATCAAAAAAAATATTATCTCAAAGGCGCTTTATGACAATGAGGTAAACAGCAATTACTATTTTTTATCCTTTGCTGTTTTTGAATACAGCTTTCCGATGGACCTTCACTCTAAGGCCAAAGCAACACTGCTAAGTACAACCTGCACATTTTATAAGCCGAAAACAGAAGTTACTACCTTTTTTTACGCAGGCACAAAGGGTAAATTCTTCAACATTATTTTCAACAAGGCCTGGATAGAGAAGAACCTGGTACTTAGTACTCCCAACGAAACAAAGGAAATAACCGAATACCTTAATAACGAATCTGGGTTTATAAACTGGATAGATATTGTACCGGGTGCGGCTTCTTTAAGCAATGACCTTTGGAAGCTGCTGGAAGCAGATAAAGAGGGCAATGTAGATTTAATAGTGTTGAAAGATCAATTACAGGAAATAATATCCGGTTTTTTTAAGCATGCCTATACTGACAAGCGAATTAAAAATCATATTGCTCTTCACAATCCTGATTACGCAAATGTAGCAGCGGCAGAAAAAATAATTTTAAACAATCTGTCTGCGCCCTTTGTGGGCGTTGAAAACATTGCAAAAGCAGTAAACGTTTCTCCCACAAAATTAAAAGTGATCTTTAAGTCGGTGTTCGGTTTTTCGATGTTGCAATACCACAAAGAAAAAAATATGTTGCTGGCCATGCAACTCCTCCAAAACTCGTTTATGCAGGTAAAAAATATTGCATCAATAACTGGCTACGCCAGCGCCAGCAAGTTTACAGCTGCGTTTAAAAAGAGATTCGACATGTTGCCTACCGATTTAAGGGATTAAATACTTTTTCAGTTAGCTATCGGTGAAAAAAATTTTGCTGCGTAAGAAAATGTCCAAATAGGCTACTGTTTTTAGCCAATCAATTTTATGATTGCAGCGCATTAATACAGTAAAAGTGCAAAGCATACATCAGGTGATAGTAAGCGATGCTCATTATAACATTGTAGGTGGTTTTACAATTAACAAGCCGTTGCCCACAAGCAGCGGCTCTTTTTATTACCCGGCCACTTTAGACTCAAGCGCATCTTTAATTTCAGCTCCCATTGGATCTATGCCTGCCTCAAAGAAATGCGTAAGATTCCCTTCTTCATCAATTAGATATTTACAAAAGTTCCAGGAGGGCGCTACATAGTTCCATCCATTTTTGCTTTCGTCTGTTAGCCATTGATATACTTCATGCTGGCCGTCTTTCTTACGAACAACGGCTTTTTTGGCTAATGGAAATGATACCCCAAAATTCACTTTACAAAATGCCGCAATTGTTTCGTCTGAGCCTTTTTCCTGTTCACCAAAATCGTTGGAGGGGAAGCCAATGATCAGCAATTTGTCTTTATACATTTCTGACAACGCTTGCAAACCCTCGTATTGTTTGGTGTAGCCACAGTCGGAAGCAGTATTAACTATCAATATTTGTTTATGCTGAAGTTCTTTGAACTCCAACTTGCTTCCATTATTGAGTAATGTGTGCAATTCGAAAAAGGATTGTTGAGACATAATATCTGATTGGAGTACTTTATTATTTTTTCCAGCCGTTTTTGCAATAGCATTAAAAATTGGGTATAGAAATTTCAATGCTTTCTGTTTGAGGGTCATATCGTTTAACCAATAAGTTTTTTAAAAAGAGATAGCTTGCCTTTATATGGCGGGTATTTAACAGAAGGATCAAACCATGTAGGTGTTTTCATAATTGCCTTTTTATGGCTAAACGTATTGAAACTAAACCGGCCATGGTAGTTGCCCATTCCACTTGCTCCACGTCCGCCAAATGGAAGACTATGATTCAACAAATGTACCGTGGCATTGTTTACACAACCACCTCCAAAAGCAACAGCTTCCAGCCAATGTTTTTCCGTGCTGCGGTTAGAGGTAAACAAATAAAACGCCAGTGGGTTCTTATTCTTTCCGAGGATCGCCAATGCATCCTCCATGGTATCAAAAGGAATGACGGGCAATATTGGCCCAAAGATCTCATCCTGCATAATAGCTGCGTTTAGATTTACGTCATCCATTATTGTCGGTTCTATGAAAAGTTTTTCCCGGTTTTTGCCACCGCCATATACAATTTTACCATCCTTGAGATAGCTGCTCAGGCGGTCGAATTGTTTTTCGTTGATGATGCGTCCGTAATCATAACTCCCTTCAGCGTCAGCTTTAAAAAATGCGTCAACAGCGTTTCCAAGGGCCCTCAGTAATGCAGCTTTTTGTGACTTGTGCACGAGCACATAGTCTGGCGCCACGCACATTTGTCCGGCATTAGAAAACTTAGAAAATGCAATTCGTTTAGCTGCAACATTTATGTCTGCATCGGCCTCTACAACGCAAGGGCTTTTTCCACCAAGTTCCAGCGTAACAGGCACCAGATTTTTGGCAGCATTCTGGTAAATGATTTTACCCACCGCAGTACTGCCTGTGTAAAAAACATGGTCAAATACAAAACCATTCATCATTTCAGAAACCACAGCAGCACCATCCCCTTCCGTATAAAGAATGTATTTTTCGTCAAACGTAGATTGGATGATCTTCTTTACGACTGCTGCAGTAGCAGGCGCAAACTCCGAAGATTTTAATACAACGCAATTGCCTGCAGCCATTGCTCCAATAAGTGGTGTTAGCAGCAACTGAAAGGGATAATTCCAGGGGCTTATGATAAGGACTAAGCCAAGTGGCTCGGGGAGCAGATAACTACGGGATGGCAGATTTGCAAGGTTGGTACTTACCCTCTCAGGTTTCATCCAACTATTTAATTTGCTGATGGCATTTTTCAGTTCACCCAGGAAAAAACCATTTTCTGTAACCCAACATTCTTCTGCACTTTTTTTTAAATCGGTATAGAGTGCTTCGAAAATTTCAAGCTCATTTTTTTCTACCACAGCCTGCAATTTTTTAAGCTGCTCCATGCGGAATTCGAATTTCCTGGTAGCACCTGTGTTAAAATAGTTCCGCTGTGCCTCCAATTTATTTACCAGATGCATTTACCTAAATTTGTTTTAAAGTTATACCATTTAGCATGACAGATGAGCAATATATGCAGCAGGCGCTCAGGGAGGCGCAGAAGGCTTTTGATAATGACGAAGTGCCCGTGGGTGCCATCATCGTTTTGAACAACCAGGTGATTGCAAAGGCTTTCAACCAGGTTGAATTATTGAACGACAGCACTGCTCATGCCGAGATACTTGCCCTTACTACCGCATATAATTTTTTAGGCAGCAAATACCTTCCTGAGGCCACGCTGTATGTAACAGTAGAGCCCTGCCTTATGTGCAGCGGAGCATTGTACTGGAGCAAAATAGGTCGCATCGTTTTTGGTGCAACGAATGATAAAAACAGTTATAGGCGTGTAGCAGGACCCAATAATCCTTTTCACCCAAAAACAACATTAAAAGGGCCCATTGCATCGGAGGCCTGCGGTAAATTGATGAAAGATTTTTTCAAAGCGAGGCGGTAAATAAAAGAGAGATTTTCGAGATAAGAAACATGTTTTAAAAGCCGTGGGCATTATCAGTATATGGTTTAAATTTGTACAAAACACATCCCTATCATTTTACACATCTAAAATTTATTTATCATGGCATTTTCATTAGCACCGCTTCCTTATGCACACGACGCATTAGAACCACATATAGACTCACTTACCATGCAAATACACCATGGCAAGCACCACCAGGCATATGTAGATAACCTAAACAAAGCAGTTGCAGGCACAGACAACGAAACAAAATCTATTGAGGACCTTGTAAAAGCTGCTGGCAGTATTAGCCCTGCAGTTCGCAACAATGGTGGAGGTCATTGGAATCATACTTTCTTCTGGGAAAGTCTTGCCCCTAATGCTGCTGCTAGTACAACCGGTAAGCTCGCAGAGGCAATTGATGCTGCCTTTGGATCGTTAGATGCCTTTAAAGAAAAATTTGCCAATGCCGGCATGACCCGTTTTGGAAGTGGTTGGGCATGGCTCATCGTGAAAGATGGCAAGCTTGAAGTAAGCTCTACGCCTAACCAGGATAATCCTTTAATGGATATTGCCGATGTAAAAGGTTTTCCATTACTTGGCCTTGATGTGTGGGAGCATGCTTATTACCTGAAGTATCAAAATCGCCGTGCAGATTATGTTGAAAATTTTTGGAAAATTGTAAACTGGAATTATGTAGCCGAAAGATTTGAAAGTGTGTAATGAAATAAACAAACGGAATGAAAAATTACCTTTTGTTATTTTTATTGGCAGGCACACTTGTGATGATGGTTGTAATGTCTAAAACAGGCGAATCTTTAAATGATCCCCCACAAACACCTTGTGGCATTCTCAATCTTGAATTTGCATATAATGCTGCACTAAGCCAACAGGTAATAAAAGCATGGGCTCCCGCAGAAGGAATTGATCGTATAAAAGCGGCAAAAAATAATACCTGGTTCGATTTTATTTTCCTTTTTTCTATTCCCTTTTTTTATTCCAATTGTGTAATGTGCTTTCACACACGGCAAAAGCATGGTGGTATACAGCAGGTAAATGGCTTGCTAAAGGTGCATTGATTGCGGGTGTACTTGATATTTTTGAAAA
>JAYTBG010000212.1:0-4279 GCA_043737055.1 Chitinophagaceae bacterium
AGCTGCCAAAAGGGGATGGCCGAACAGCGCATCCCGAACATGAAAGGAATTATGGGTGCCCGCAGCAAAACTCTAAGGGTGGTAGAACCTGCCACTGCAGATTCACTCACCAGCGTGGTTAGTTTCGACCTGCCACCTGCCAAAGCGGGCGTAAAACTGGTAAGTGCAGAAAACCCGGAGGAATTAGTTAGGTTGTTACATGAGGAGGCGAAAGCTTTTTAAGAAAAAAGGCCCTGTCTCCGCGGCGGCGGAGAACTTAGGTTGAAAGACATTCGAAGCTTGTTAGTTTTTAAGTTTTGAAAGTACTTTTATTGTTTGGCTGGCATTTGTTTTTCATAGGATCTTTGTTGTGTCACTCACTTATACTTAAAAACAATATTCGGCTTTTACCTATGCGTTTGATAGAATGAGGTGCTGAAAAAAATTTCAATCAATATCTTTTCTCAAAAAGAATAAGCGACATTTTTAAATATTCCTGTTTTCTGTTTTAGAATAAATTTTCTTTTAGCAGAATGTAAAAGCCCCTTTAGGGGTTTGGGGCAAAATCAATTACCATGAGCGTATTAGTTTTTTTAGACCAGGCCGATGGCCACATTAAAAAATCATCTTTCGAAGCTGCGAGTTATGCTGCTAAGACTGCTTCGTTGCTAAGCACCACGGCGGAAGCCCTGGTACTGGGCACGGTGAATGATGACCTGGCATTGCTGGGTAACTATGGCATTAAAAAAGTGCATACTGTAGCAGATGCTACCTTGAACAATTTAGATGCGCAGGTTTATACCAGCATCATTGCACAGGCAGCCGATGCTGCCGGCGCTGATGTGATCGTTTTTAGCAACAACTCTGCAGGTAAAGCTGTGGCGCCCCGGTTAAGCGTACGCCTCAAAGCCGGGCTGGTTTCCGGAGCTATCGCACTGCCAGAACTCTCTAATGGTTTTGTAGTAAAGAAGACCGTTTTTAGTGGTAAAGCATTTGCAAATATTGGGGTTACCAGTGCTAAGAAGATCATTGCTCTAAACCCCAATTCGTTTACCATAGAGAAAAGCAATGATGTGGCTGAAGTAGCCGCCTTTGCAGCTACCATCGATGCAGCCAAAGTAACTGTAACAGCGGTAAACAAAGCCACTGGTGAAGTTTCCCTGAGCGATGCCGACATTGTAATAAGTGGTGGCCGTGGATTAAAGGGCCCCGAAAACTGGGGATTGGTTACCGAACTGGCAACCCTGCTAAACGCCGCTACTGCGTGCAGCCGCCCTGTAGCAGATATTGACTGGCGCCCGCACCACGAACATGTGGGACAAACAGGACTTGCCATTGCTCCTAACTTATACTTTGCCATCGGTATCTCCGGGGCTATACAGCACCTCGCCGGTGTAAACCGCAGTAAAGTAATAGTAGTGATCAACAAAGACCCGGAAGCACCTTTCTTTAAAGCTGCGGATTATGGAGTTGTGGGAGATGCCTTTGAAGTAATGCCAAAAATTATAGATGCGGTTAAAAAGCTGAAAGGGGTAGCCTAACCTCTTGCTGCAACATATTTAAAGCCTTTCAATTAAATTTGGAAGGCTTTATTTTTTTATATTTGCCATTTGCTAAAATGATATCACAGCAGTACATTGCCACCGGATTATGAAAAAAATAGAACTGGAAATAGTAGCCCTTTCTCATAGCATTACACAAACACATTCCTATGCAGTTGTATTGGGAGAAATAAATGGTCTCAGGCGATTACCGATTGTGATTGGCGGCTTTGAGGCCCAGGCTATTGCTGTTGCGCTGGAAAGAATGAATCCTAGCAGGCCACTTACCCACGACCTGATGAAGAATTTCATGATGGCTTTCAATGTAGAGCTACATGAAATCGTCATCAACGATTTGCAGGAGGGCATTTTCTATTCGAAACTTATCTGCAGTTCTGCCAATGATACCGTGGAAATTGACTCCCGAACTTCGGATGCTTTGGCACTGGCTGTTCGCTTTGGCTGCCCCATCTACACTTACGAAAATATTTTGGAGCAAGCCGGCGTGATGATGGAAGAAGATCATAAAAAGGAAATACCAGCCAGCACCGGCTCGCAGGTCACCTCAGACCAATCAGCCAATGATTTAAAGGCGCTCAGTCTTGCTGAGTTAAACACCCTGCTCACAGAAGTGCTGGAACATGAAGATTACATCAGGGCCATTGCGATAAGGGATGAAATTAAAAGCAGGGGCAAATAATTGCTGCTCCGCATTTTCAATATTATTTTTTGTTTATTTCTTTCTGCAGGTTTGTGTGCACAAACTAAATTCAGCGGCAGGGTTTTAAATGGGGCAACCAACGCACCCGTAGCCGGGGCCAGTGTTTATTTCAATAATACATCCATCGGAACCACAACCAATGACAAGGGCGAATTCTATATCCCCAACGCTATTAACGGCGACGTGATTATTTCTTCTGTGGGTTATGAGCGCCTGGTGCACAAGTTGACCATCAGTGACCTGGCAGGGAAATCTTTTGCTTTTAAATTGGCAGAAAAAGAAGCCATGCTTCGTGATGTGATGATACTACCAGACGCCATGAGAAAGAGATACCTGCAACTATTTAAAGAAAACTTTCTTGGCTTAACAGAAGAGGCTGACCTCAGCAGGATAACCAACATCAACTCAATTGAGTTTGCTGCCGGGGACGAAAAAAATGCTTTCAAGGCGTATAGTGATACACCACTTACGATCATCAACAAAAAACTTGGTTACACAATTACATTCGACCTGATAGAGTTTTATCTAAACCAAAGGACGGGGCAAACATCTTTTTATGGTTACACCCGCTACGAAGATATGGGAGATAAAAAACGCTGGGCAAAAAACCGGGAGAAGGCATACTACGGGAGTACCCTGCATTTCTTCCGATCGCTCATTGCAAACAATCTCGAAAAACAAAGCTTCTCTATTCTGCGGGTAAAAACCGATACCCTTTTACAGAAAGATAGCCAGGGTGCTGTAATCTATAAAAAAATGGATATTGGAATTCCCGTAACCGCAGCAGATCTGGTAAAGGCGGATAGCACAGATAATATTTACACTGCAAAGTGGAAAGACAAACTGATGGTGCAGTACTTTAAAAATCCAGCGAGCAAGGCCTACCTGTCTAAGAAAGTTTTTATAGATGGAAACCTGCCTACCGGCGCAAGGTCGTACCTGAAACTAAGCAGCGATGCAATACAAATAGATAGCTACGGCATACTTGTAGACCCAATGAACATTTTATACAACGGCTATTGGATCTACGAAAAAGCCGCCAACCTTTTACCATACAACTACTATCCCGATAACGATTAAATAAAAAATGTATGGTTGTTTTTCCCAACGCCAAGATCAATATCGGGCTGAACATATTAAGTAAAAGAGAAGATGGCTTCCATAACCTTCAAACGATTTTCGTACCCATTGCCATAAAGGATGCGCTTGAAATTATTGAAACACAACCCTCAGCTAAATCTGTAACTTTTTCCAACACAGGTTTATATGTGCCAGGCGCTACAGAAGGCAATCTCTGTATAAAAGCCTTCGAGCTGCTCAAAAAAGATTTTCCTGCATTGCCAGCAGTGGCTATGCATTTACACAAAGCGATTCTGATGGGGGCTGGCCTTGGAGGTGGATCTGCAGATGCCGCATTTGCGCTACAGCTCATCAATCAAAAGTTTTTACTACAACTTACTCCAGAACGGCTGTTACAATATGCCGGGCTGCTTGGCAGCGATTGTCCTTTTTTTATTGTGAATAAACCTTCATACGCCACGGGGCGTGGCGAAGTGTTAGAGCCGATAGACCTCGATCTTTCCGACTATGCTATCTTATTGATAAATCCGGGAATTCACATCAGCACTAGTCTTGCCTTCAGCAATATCAGTATTGGCATGCATGTGCAAGACTTGCGGATACTCATCCGGGAGGACATACGATACTGGAAACACAACATTGTAAATGATTTTGAAGACCAGGTATTTACTGCTTACCCAGAGATTGCCGCTATAAAAGCAACGCTCTATGAGCAGGGTGCACTGTATGCCAGCATGAGCGGCAGTGGAAGTAGTGTGTACGGTATTTTCCCAAAGGGCAAACATACCGAGATGAATTTTCCGGAGCAATACTTTAAAAAATGGGCTTAATCTTTTATCTTTGAAAAATCAACTCATCTAATACCATAGCGTTTTTACACAGCAACCTCGATTTGCTAAACCACTAGGTGGCGCCCCCTGCCCCTAAAGGGAAACCTGGCTCATTTATCATTGAAACA
>JAYTBG010000213.1:0-4253 GCA_043737055.1 Chitinophagaceae bacterium
AATTTCTTTTGCCATAGAAATACAAGATTTATTAGGTTATAGCCTTTTACCACAGTCCCGTTTTTAACGGAAGTTGATGAAGTGGAATAGACATATTTATCGTCAAAGAAGACAAAGTCTGTAGGCGCTACTTTGTCAATTTTATATATTTCCTTACTAATTAACCTCCAGGCTGTAAACCATTTTTTTGTAGCATTATAGAATGCGGCATCCCTTTGGTAATCTTCAATAACAACTTGTCCTTGAACAGATATACTTGCAATAACTAAATTCAAAATAAAATATACTCTCATTCGGGGCTTGCTTTTTTCTAAACTATCATCAAAAGTTTACCACTGCTCACATAAACCGAAATGGGTGAACTTTTAGCTTTTCCGTCACATAGGCCGCAAGCAATGATACAGGGCCGTGCTTTGATTTTTCACTTTTTTCAAGCAGCCTGCTGTACCAGAATTACGATCAACACAAAAAACGTAATAATCAATTCACCCTCTCAGAAGCGGGTAATTCCCGCTTTTAGTTGGAAATGCTGTCAGCAGATTTTTTTCTTTTTTGCAACTATTGAATAAACCATTGGAATCCTATTATCCAGGTGGGCGATCCTGTATTTTCCTGGTTCAAACTCAACAGTATTATTAAAACAATTGTAGGGTGAATAGTCGAATTCTTCCAGGGAGACCATTTCGAGTCCGCTATTTATCAAACTACTGATTACTTCGCCAAAACCGTGATTCCACACTACACTTTGCTGTGTTATTGCTGCGCTCTTGTCAGCGTAGGTACCATTTTCCTCTTCGATAATTGCACCCGAGTTAAAATAATTATACTTAATCTTTTCAAAATTATCATCAAACATCCAAACTACCGGATGAAACTCTGCCATCACAAACTGTCCGTTTGGTTTGAGGAGATCAACAATAATTTTTGCCCACTTATTTAAATCCGGCAACCAACCAATTGCCCCATAACTAGTAAATACAATGTCAAATTGTTGGGTCAAATACCTGGGCAAATCATAAATATCGCAACAAATAAACCGAGCGTTTGAATGGGTATCTTTTGCAATTTGTTCTGCACTGGCGATTGCTTTATCCGATAGGTCTACGCCAGTAGGTTCCGCACCAAGCCTGCCAAGTGAAATGGTATCCTGCCCAAAATGACACTGCAAATGCAGAATTGTTTTCCCTTTTACATCACCCAATAAGTTTAACTCGATGCTGTTTAAAGATGTATCCCCCTTTTTAAATCCGTCAAGATTATAAAAGTCAGATGTCAAATGGGTATCCACCTTGTTGTTCCAGGATTGCCGGTTGATTTTGATATAGTTTTTTTCTGGGTCCATAGTTATGTAAATATTTTAGGGATAATTCTTTACACTAATAATCGTGCGAACTTATTTAAGTTGTGCGCTACTCCGGGAGTAATTTGATTTTGTTCAATCCAACAATGAACTTCTCCCAGGTATTTAATGCCAAGATAATTTGCAGTCTCCACAAATGGCATATAAAACCCACTTTTCAGTATTTTATCTGAGCCACAACTTAACACTGCCATTTGTTTTCCTCTCAATTTTCTTCCTGTTTCTTTTTCGGTTTTAAGACAGTCCGAGAGCCTGTCAAAAAATATCTTCATGGTTCCACTCATAGTATACCAATATACTGGTGTTGCAAAAATGATAATTTGATAATGGCTTACGATGTTCTTGATTAACGGTAGAAAGTCATCATCACTGTTTTTAAATTCGTAGTCAAAAGGCTTAATGAGTTTTGACTTCAAGTCAATAATAGGAAAGTTCGTTTTGCCAGAGAGATATTCGGATACTATAAAAGTGTCTCCCTTACTATTTGAACTTCCCAAAAGTATCACTCCATTTTTCATCTAATGAATTTGATTTTTCTAAAACAGGCCCATTTACATTACCCAACAGTCAACTTAATGCTGTTTAAAGAAGTATCCCCCTTCATAAAACCATCAAGATTATAAAGGTAGATTTTGAATGAGTGTCTAACCATTGTTCCAGGATTACAGATTGATCTTGATAAATTTTTTTGCTTGTAACAGATTGCCCCGCAGTCTAATTTTTTATCACCGCACTTCCGTAATAAGTTACACCATCCACTTTTGCACTGCGAATTTGAGTATAGCATAATTGCCTGGCCATCCCGCAAAATCTTTCCTCAAAATTCTCCTCGACTATCTCGCTCATACGGCTAACTTTCCCTATCGCAGGCAGTACTAATTCATAATCGTATCCCTGATCTACAAAATATAATTTTGGTGTATTAAAGGTTATTGGACTCACCACAGTGCTATCCCTTCTAAACTCTACAACATAAAAGTTTTTATTCTTTATGTAAATAGCGGTATCAAGTTTTATGGTAAAATTTGTATTTAATTTATAACGCCGCAGATAAAAGGTATCAGTGACTTTTGGGTCACTCAAATTAACAAAGGTTACTCTCGTATAACTCCGTTCGCAATCGGCCATTTTGCAGCATGAAGAAAACAAAATAATACACAGTGTAAAGGCTGAAACAGCATAAAACCAGGCTCTGTAGTTTTTCATAGTGTACTAGATTTTTTTAATAATTGTTCGCCTTGTATTCTTCTATGATGGTTAAGAGTATTTCGGCTACCATCCTAACCGCAGCGACGATGCCTCGCAAGGTTGTGTAGAAATGTTGTAAAGATCTACTTTGGTCTGCGGTGGACTTTGTGAAAGGGCCTCGCAATGAGAGCAATCGGGTAGCTGCGCACTCCTGGCAGCAGGTTTGATGCTTACATAAAGGGTCGCCTTCTCTCCGTTGGTGATTGAAGCGATCTCGCATGTATTGTAATAAGACACTACATTATGGTAAGTCAACCCCGTTTGCACGTCTTCCCACCTCGCATCTCCTGCTACAGTGCTGTCCAGAATTTGAAATATTACCCGATCGCAGTCAAAGCGTATTATTTTAGCAGGAACAAGACCGCAGTCTACATCACATTTTTCGCAGGAAGAACAAGCGATTGATAAAATAACTGTTGCTGTAAATAGTAGGATCTTGTTCATATTGTTTTTTTAAATGACACAAATAAATTCTAAAACGCTGGTTGAATAATTTAACGGTTTACAGAAAGCAAAAAACTGTCTACCAACTACTATTTAAAGTAACTCGCCGAATAAATGGGCTAAATGATCTCAGCACCCTGGTGAACCGAATAAAGCGAATCTCCATATCATATACCGCCCAAACTTCTGATTTGTTTGGCTCAGGATTTTAAAATTAGCCGGCAACTTATTTACCAATTTCATATAATAAATGCAGTTGTTTCTTTAAGAAGGGCGAAAGTATTATTAATAGATGCACAACTTAATATAGGTTGAGAAATACTATCTGCGCAGCCGGCCAGATTCTGTTGAACCTGTAGTGTTGGTTCCGTATTACTCATTTAATTGAGTCTGCAAGCCTGTTACAACACGTGCAAACCCTGGGCCTTTATAAAAATAGTTTTGTGCTCCCGTTCCCTCAACCATTGGGTGGCATACCCTATGATAAATAGAGTCGTAGCTATTTCTACGACCGCAAAAAAATAATAGTACTTAGTAACACTTCCCAGGAATAAAGTAGCAATCATCACAACTGTTTTGATACTGCCCGAAATAATATTTGCCCAACAATTTGCGCTTTTGGCTAAAATCTTCGACAGTAATATCATAGCCATGGGCAGTTCCATTAAAATGCCTGCATAGAGTAAAAAGCTTTCGTCTATTGCAAATCCTTCTACATTACCTGCCAGGTATTGCTTCAAAAGTTTGGCATCCATCAGTCCTATCAGATCGCAATAGAGATAATTAACGGTTACGAATATCCAGGCGGTGCTGAGTAAATCTTTCCTGTTTTTCATTTACCCATTTTTGTGGCAAAAGCTCTTTAATAATTAATGAGTTGACCTTAAATGCTTTTATTGAAAGAACGAAAATATTACACGGACGCAAGCATTCTATTAACTTTAGTTAAGAAAAAGTTCATTCTCAAGGATATGGTTTTGCCCTAAACCAACAGTACTTAAAAAGCGTGGTTCAGCGAGGCTGAGAGGTGGCAACAGCAAAATCAACTGATGTATTTTTTCTTTTAAATGATAATCGTATAAGCCAAACCGCCAACAGCAGTTCTCCCAGGGCCATTGGTAAAGCGAGAATGGTTTCAGCGGTACTTTCAAAAGACTGGTAGGAGGAAAAAAATATGCTGCCTGTATTGTGGAAAAAATAG
>JAYTBG010000214.1:0-1635 GCA_043737055.1 Chitinophagaceae bacterium
CCATCTATCGGGTCGCCTGTTACATTAAAAAGACGACCGTTAATGCCCTCGCCAATTGGCATGGCTATAGGAATGCCGGTGTCAGTAACATCGGTGCCTCTTACTAAACCTTCGGTACCATCCATTGCAATACAGCGTACGCTGTCTTCACCAAGATGTTGTTGCACTTCCATTACCAAAATATCACCGTTTTCACGCTTCATTTCTAAAGCGTTATAGATCTCAGGCAACTTACCGTAAAATTGTACATCTACCACGGCACCAATAACCTGTTTTACTTTACCAACGTTTGCCATAAGCAATTATTTATATAGCTGTTTCAAAATTTGCGGCAAAGGTAGGGGAAAGAGGGTTTTAAAAATTTTGACAAGAGAGATTTTTGAGCCAGGTTGCGGGCTAAAAAGTAACCTTGCTGAGGTATTTTTTTCAGGTTTTTTTGAACATTATCAGACTTCAAACCTCTATACACCTTTGCTCACATAACAAACAAAAATTGTATTTACCTACCTTGCATCTATGATTATTACATCTGCCGAATACCTGATATCGAGTCCGGATTACGAAAAATGTCCGGTTGCGGACCGGCCCGAATATGCCTTTATCGGTCGGAGTAATGTAGGTAAATCCTCGCTGATTAATATGGTTACGAATAGTCAGAAATTGGCTAAAACTTCGGGTTCGCCGGGCAAAACGCAGCTGATCAATCATTTTAAAATTAAAACCCTGCCCGAAAATCATAAACCGTATCAAAAGCCTGACGAATGGTTTATAGTAGACCTGCCCGGATATGGATTTGCAAAAGTCTCCATCTCCAGCCGTCGTAAATGGGAGCAAATGATAGAGGGCTATTTGCGCAAAAGACAGAATTTGGTAAATGTGTTTTTATTGATTGATAGTAGGCATACCCCTCAAAAACTTGATCTCGATTTTGTAGATCAATTAGGTGCCTGGGAAGTACCATTTACGCTGGCATTCACTAAAATTGACAAGGAGAATCAACGCACTGTATCTGCTAATGTAAAGGCATTTTTAGATGCGATGCGTATGACCTGGCAGTTTTTACCACAACACTTTTTAACTAGTGCCGAGAAAAAATCTGGCAGAGATAAAATGTTAGCATTTATAGAAACCTGCAACAAAGAATGGAAGGAAGGAGAAATTAATAGCGAGTAAACAGGCATAAGTAACGGGCCGGGAGTTAGTAGCCCAAAATCAATATTCACCTTGCATAATATTTCTACAGGCTATGTACTAAATATTATGGCTCAGTAATTATATTTTTTTGATCGTTGGCTATAGGCTAATAGCTACAGGCTCAAGGCTAATTAACTACCTTATTGGCGCAACTGCTGCTTGCAAATGCCTCGGGCTTGGCCTTAAAAGCAAAGCCCATCCCTAATATATAACCCATTGCTTCGCGAAGCGCATCATTACTTTTAAACTGTGGGTTGGTGTTTATATCAGCATGAACTTCCATGTCAACATCGTATTGGGTAAACAGGTTACATAGTTCGTAAGCAATTTCAATACTTTTTGCAACTTCAACAAGCATGCGTTCTTTTATGCTGTATTTAAGGCGGGTTTTCTCGTTATGAATGTACATGAAACCACCGTGGCCCTGCCTTAGAAATACAA
>JAYTBG010000215.1:0-10145 GCA_043737055.1 Chitinophagaceae bacterium
AAAGTGTCCGGCGTTTTGCCTAATGCACTGTACACAATTTGGTAGGTATTGGGTACTAATGAAATGCTGTAAAAGCCATACTCATTTGAGGTTGTGCCATAATTGCTGGTTAACACTTTAATACTTGCACCAATAATGGACTCTCCATTATTTTTACTTTTAATAGTACCACTAATTGTGTAGTTTTTTTGCCCAATTGCATTTTGGGCTGAGCTGAATAATGAAAGTAATAAAAGGGCTTTCATTGTCTTTCTAATTGTCATAATAATATTAAACTCTATTTTGATTAATAATTTTTTACATTTATTTCAAATAAGTTATTTGAAAATTGATTTTGCAAAATTGACATTACGAACTGAAAAAGAAGGTAACTTAAGTTAAGAAAGACAGCAAAGAGGCAATATTTTTTTGAATAATTAAACGCATTTACCACCTACCCTTTTGCAATATTTGAGAACGGTTGGGGAAAAGCCAAGCAGGCAAAAGTCTATCCGCATACGGGGGACATACATATACGCAACGCCGTTTGGATTGGCTATAATTCAATAATAATGACTGGAGTACCTATTGGAGACGGAGCAATTATTGCTACCAATAAAACAGATATAAAAAACGGTGAACCCTATTTAATAGTTCGTGAACCTCTGCAATGGAAATCGAAAACGACTTACCGGGGCAAAATTGAAGCACTTTTGCAACTTAGATGGTGGAACTGGGAGATTGATATAATAACCAATAATCTTCAACACCTCACTGGTAACAACAATGACAAATTAATTCCTAAAATGTAGCACACTAAAATCCCAACTTAAATATGAATGTAGTACATCGGCTGCTGAACAACATTGGTAATTTTACTGACGAAGAGATAAAATTATTCAGTGAGCGTGCCATTAAACGAAGTTTTCGAAAGGATGAAATTTTGCTAAGTGAAGGCGATGTTTGCAAAGCTGCTTTTTACATTACTTCAGGGGAAGCGTTTCAGTATTGCCATAATGATATTGACAAGCAAATTATTGACCTGCATATGGAAAATGACTGGTGTCTCAACCATGCAAGCTTTGTTACCCAAAAGCCTTCCACTGCCATCATTAAAGCATATTCCGAATTAACCGTTTTAGAACTTACGATCACATCTGTGCATGAATTGATTGCCCTTTCACCGTCTTTTTTCCAATTAGGCAGTGTGCTGCAGCAAACCGTATCAAGGGTTCAGTATTTCGATGATACAAACACTGCCGAGGAAAAACATAATCTACTTTTTTCATCAAGGCCGCAACTGTTTCAAAAGTTTCCGCTAAAAATGATTGCCTCTTATCTTAAAATTGCGCCTGAAACACTCAGCCGCATCAGGGGAAAGAAATAATTTTTATTTATTGACATACATCAAGCGATGCTTCGACATTCTACTCCAATCTTTGCTTTTCAAAAAATATATAAATGGAAAAGCAATTTAAAAATGCATCAGGAATCAGTTTATTAACAGGGGCAGTATTGGCCACAATTACCATGGCCATGCACCCGGTAGGTGGCAGCCTAGAGGATATAGCCGCAAGGAAAGGGATCTTTATATTTACACATTCCCTGGCCCTGATAAGTATTCCCTTTATGGCCTTTGGTTTTTGGGGGTTAGCAACAGCCCTGGCAACAAATAGCAGGATATCTTTCCTGTCATTCGCAGTGAGCTGTTTTGGGTTAGTGGCTGTAATGGCTGCCGGAACGTTGAATGGCTTTGTATTACCCATGTTTGCATCAAACTATTCCGGTAGCACAGTTGATGGGAATGTGCTTCAGGCAGTAAGAGATTATGGCTGGTTGCTGGGCTCATCTATGGACTATATCTTTATTACAGGCCTTTCGCTTGCAATGGCCATTTGGTCTGGGATTATGATCGCTACCGGGCAGCTTTCAAAATGGCTTGGCTATTACGGTTTTCTGATAGTAGTTGTTACAACATTGGCGCTTGTTATGAAATTTAATTTCGCCACTGATGTTGGGTTTGGCATCTTCATTTTCACGCTCGTAAGCTGGTTAATCATGGCGGCTTTACTTCTAATTTTCTCAACAAAAAATATACAAACTCATGAATGAAATTGAAGTAGGCCACTACTGGAACAACAATGCGCCTGTTTGGACAAATCTGGTAAGGGCAGGTTATGATGTGTACAGAGATTACTTAAATACACCCGCCTTTTTTGAAATCATGCCAACTATAAAAGGCATGAAAGGAATTGATATTGGATGTGGTGAAGGGTATAATACAAGGCTATTGGCAGACCGTGGTGCTATTCTTGAGGCAATTGATATTGCAGCAACTTTTATAGAAAGTGCTCTGGCAATGGAAAGAGAATTTCCTTTAGGGATTACTTATTCGGTTGCAAGTGCCACTCAAATTCCTTTTCAAAATAAAATTTTCCACTTTGCTACATCTTTTATGTGCCTTATGGATTTACCTGCACCTGAAAAAGCATTACAGGAAGCGTACAGGGTTCTAAAACCTGGCGGATTTTTTCAATTCTCCATAGAGCACCCCTGCTTTAAACCGCCTCATTTAAAAAAGCTACGGAATGCAGCAGGCAAAACGTATGCAGTGGAAGTAGGAAATTACTTCTCTGGTAATGACGGTGAAATTGAGCAATGGATATTTGGGAATACGCCACAGGACTTACAACAAAAAACAGAACCATTCCAGGTACCCCGTTTTCACCGAACACTTAGTTTTTGGATGAATGAAATAATCAAAGCAGGGTTTACAATTGAACAGGTGAATGAGCCATACCCATCTGATAAGATCATACAAGAAAAACCTTCCCTGCAAAGTGCAGGAGTGGTTGGGTATTTTCTGCACGTCAGGTGCAGGAAACCATAAATAAGAGTTATCAGGGGAGAACGAACAGAAAATCAAATATCTTTTACGCTGATTTCCTATCAACCTTCTGCAAAGCGGATAGCTGACCTCAGCTTCATTTTAATCTTATCGTATACCCAAGTCTACCATAAAATGGCAACTGAGATTTTGAAAAGTTTTGTGTCGTAACCAATCCTCCTTCCAGGAATATATCACTCCGCTTGAATGAGTAACCACCCAGTACACCAAAGTTAAAATTACCGCCGGTAGCAGGTTCGTACCACCCGTCCTGCACACCCGGATAAATTTGTTTGTAATCTTCAGAGTGTTTGAAGTGGGTAACTATTGCTTTATCAAAACCAACTTCTACAGCGGTAAACCATTTTTGTTTATAGCACCCGATTGTGGCCGATACTTCAGCACCAAAGTTTTGTAAGGCCACAAAGTCGTTTTCATTTTTTCTATATATTCCATGGGCCTTTGCTGTAAAATGAAAGTTCCTGATTTTATAAAACCTCATTTGGGCTCCTATTTTAGTCTTAAAATCATCCGTTAAGTTTTCGCCGGAGGGTCCTGATAATTGAACGCTTAATATAAGGGGTTTTTTAGATTTTACCTGGTAGCCATAACCCGCACCATATACCAATCCATAATCCAGGCCTGCATTTGCGGTAACTATTTGTTTGTCCTCTCTTTTTAGATTATTAAAGTTTAAAGTTTGGGAAAATGATTGCTGATACAGAAAGCAAACCAATATTGATACTACTGCTATTCGAACGTTATTCATGAATTTTATTTTAAAGCGTTTAGATATGTTAAGGCAACGGGATAAAAATTATTAAAGCCGGTTGAAAAAGAGAGCATGTCGTGCCCGGCGCCATTTACTTTAAACAACTGAACATTGAGATAAGCAGATGAAACCTTTTGAGCATGTTGCAAACCATAAGCCTTATTGTTTTCGCTGTACACAAAAAGAACTTTAGTATTGTATTGATTTAGATTTGTAGTCCAGTTCGGTTTGTCTCTATCTCCGATTTTAAACAATGCCTCGTTTGTAACAGCTCCCCACCTCCAAAATGGCAATTTTCCTTCGTTTCCGGTCGGGTTGTCCTGGTGTCCATCTGCGATAGACGATAATGACATTTTATAATCCAGAATAGCATGTTCGCTGTCCCTACCTGTTATAAATTGGTTGGGATAAAGCAGATCACTCACCAGCTCCCTGGTAAACTGTATATCACGGCTCCGCTTCGAATAATCTACAATATCCTGCCACACAAAACCACCTGGCTCAGCCAATACAGTACCATTTACTTTGGTTGGATATTTATTAATGTAAGCAGTGGCAAGCATGGCTCCCCAGGAGTGGCCTAATAAAAATACTTTTTGATTTACAGAAGTACGATAGTGCGTAATAACGGTAGATAAATCATCTAACGTCAACTGGATTGAATAGCTGTTTTTAGAATGCCGCTTAGATAATCCTGCACCACGCTGGTCATAAAAAATAACCCGGTAACCCTGGTCAGCAAATGCCTCACATTTCATCAAAGACCTGTAATCTGCCCCCGGGCCACCATGTATCACAATAAGAAGCGCACTATCCTTATGGCCAAATGCTTCTGCATGCAAATGTGTGCCGTTTACAGCAATTGATGGTAACGATAAGTTATGCTCCACTGTTTTAGGCACCAAATTTCCTTCGTCATCTATAAAGACTTGTTTTTTACAGGCTGTAAGAAAAATTAAGGAAACCAGGATCATTAAAACGGTAGTTGTTTTCATTTTTATTTTCATTTTTACTTTTTTAAATATTATGTCTTCCGAATGATTTTTTAGTAGTTATAAATGATAACTCAACGTTCTATTTTTTGCATTACAAAAAGGCAATTGGTTCTTCTAGTTTTAAACTTTCCGGTAGAAGTGTTTCAACTACTCAAAACGATTGGTCTTAAATGCTGGTTTAGCAATGAAAAGTGAAGAGCTTTTTGCAGGCACCCATTTTGTACCCGGCAAAAAGCGATGTTTTTTAAATCGTTGAAAACAATGGATAACGATGTTGCTAAGCAATGTGTAGATCATTGCAATTTTATAGCCTGTACTTACTATGCTGTAGAAATAAAGTTTTAGTATACTCACTTTTGCTGACCAATAGATAAAACTGTTCATAAATGCAGGGGCAAAAGTAAAAGTTCCAATAACCAGTGCGCTTACCTTAGGTTAAGAACTAATTACTTTCAAAAATTAACGGTCGAAAAACAAGTGAAAGAAAACAATCTGCCATGGGTTGACCTACTAAAGCAGTTACCTTAAGCGGTAATTCAATCCAACACTTAATAGGGAAAGTCGCTTCTGAAATTGAGTGCCATTGAAATCTGTCAAACGATAATTAGAAGAAAAACTTTTTTCATATTGCAGAGTTATCCCAATGTCATTGACCCGGTACTCCACGCCGGCAATTAAACGTCCGTTTGTTTTCATTATCTGGTAATGCTGCGCATATGACTGGTTTAGAACTAAGCTACTTGTTGTTATTAACGGAAAATTGCTGAGCTGCGGTGGTAGATTAGCCAGAGCTTCGAACCTCTCCTCTTTTGTGCTGACGTCACTATGCTGTAATAAAGACAACTTGACGCCTGCTGTAAGGTTAAAATTTTTGTTGATGGCGTATTTTAAATACAGGGGGATATCAATGTAAACGAGCTTCCTGATGTTTGTTTCCGCTACGTCAAAATACGGTTGACCGGAACTATCATGCAGCACCACAAATTCGATTGGAGTAAATCCATTTGTAGTAAGCTGTGAATTAAATCCTACAGCCACTGATAGAAAAGACTTTCTACTCAAACGTTTAGTAATAGCCACAACTGGAGAAATTGCTCTCCATGAGGCGCCTACATTGTGAGACAAACCAACTTGAACTCCTATCTTTTTTAGTTGCCTCTCCTTTGAGTCCTTGATGGTTACCGCACTTAACGGTAGCACCACACTGTCTTTAACGGGTGAAATATTGATCATCCTGCCCCGAATTTCAACTTGATCCAGTGCAGCTTTCTCTGTAAGAAAGTTTACTGGAGGCAATATGGAATTGGGTAAGTCTAATTTTAAAATCAATTGTTGGTCAATTACCTTCCTCGCCTCAGTTTCCCTGGAATTTATTAAAGGCTTAAAGGGCCTTGCTTGATTGATATAATATCCTTTTAGGGATAAGTCAGCACTAACAACAGCGGCGTCCTTCTTTGCGGAATCATAGCTATGAGTTGAAGCTGGTGCGGCAGTGTTTACCGTTGCGTCCCGCTTTTGATCATCTTGTTTACCTGGAGCAAAGCCATGGTCTATTTGTTTCTGTTCGGGTGAAACAAGGTTTGAATGATCTCTATTTGTTGAAACTATTTTAGATTCGGGACCTTTAGTATTGGATATTTTTTGAGGCACCATTACAACCAACGTTGCAAGGAGCATAGCAGCTACACTGATGATGTAAATAACAGTTCGTTTATAGCGATCTGGCTTTGATACAGGCAACTGCTGATCAAGTATTCTAAGCATGCCATGCCAGGCACTGTCTACGTCAGGCTCGTCGTAGAATCTGGAAAAGGGCTTGTCAAAGTTTTTTTTCATACCAATTCTTTTTGCTGTGTAAAATTTCTCTCACCCGCTTGCGGGCTTCAGACAAATGCCACCTTGATGAAATCTCAGAAATACCCAGGTGACTGGCTATTTCTTTATGCCCATATCCATCTACACTCATACTTAACACGTTTCTGGTAGTAGGAGGAAGCATCAGGAGCAAATGCTGTATCTCATCACGCCCTATTACAAACAAATGACTGTTATCTGACACCTCTTCTACAACCTCTATTTCAGAGAACCTAAGATTACTTTTGCATTTTTTAAAATGATCGTAAGCCGCATTTACAACTACTGTATAAAGCCATCCGTCAAACACCCCCAAGCTAGAATTATAGGTACCAATGTATTTGAACACTTTTAAAAACCCATCGTTTATAATACTGATGCGGTCGTCCTCATCCTGGGTCATCTTTTTTATAACGCTATACATAATAGGAAAGTAATAACGATAGAGCATCTCCTGAGATGCTCTATCGTTATGTTTGCACTTTTCAATTAAAGAGTCAAGATTTTCTATGTTCACCCGGTAAAAATATTAATTGCCATTAACGAAGTTTTCCACTGCCCGCCTCCCTTATTGTTAATGAGATCATCTCAAAAGAATCATTAATACCGAGGTCAATTTGGGCAGCGGAAACTCCTTATCTGACCATTTTAAACTATAGTCTTTGCCACAGCAGTTAATGGATGTATACAAAACCACTGAGTTCCAATCACATCCTTATTCGTGGAGCTAACTCACAGGCTGACGTGGAGATGGTTTTTAAATGAACCTTTGTTTGTGGCGGGGCTTGAGAAATAGCCTGGCATCTATAACAATCACCTACAATCGGATCCATGTCAGGCTCAATAAAGTTTACGTATAGTGTTTGCTTTTCTCCATTGGTAAGTTTCGCAATTTCGCAGGTATTATGGTATGACACCACATTACTGTACCGCTGCCCGGTTTGAACGTCTTGCCAATCAGGGTCTCCAATAGCAGTATTAGTCAATAGCTGAAAAATTACCCTGTCACAGTCATATCGAATGATTTTAGCCGGCACAAGGTCGCAGTCTGGGATACATTTTTCACAAGATGAAAAAGCCATCAGTACAATAATCAAAAAGCTTAAAAGTGTTGTGTATTTCATAAAAGTTTTTTTAGATGTAGAACAAAAAGAGATTATTGGCAGATACCATTATTTATTTTTTAGAGATATGGTCTTTAAAATATTATTTGATGTAGATAGACTGTCCCGCCATTGTACTTTCATAATGGAATCGTTTAACAATAAAATCTTCCATTTCTGCGTGCGCCTTGCCCCGGTAAGCTGCAACTGATCCTGTGCACCATTTAACGCCCAGTTACCATTATCGTAAAAGAAGACCGTACTGTCGCACTTGCTGGCATTATCCTGTAACTGGAAGAATCTGTTGGTTCCATCAGATCCAAAAAAAAGCCTGTCATCACTGGTACAAACCTTCATGATGCTGCTATCCCGGGAAATGTCCGAGATTTTTGGCCGGGTAATATCTGTTATCCTCCACCCCCGTGCGGAAATTTGTTTTTCTTTAGCATTCAACGGTTCGTCGTCCTTATCGCAGGAAGCAAAGCCAACTAATAAGCAACACATTATTGTAGAAAGAACCGGGAACTGTTTAATAGTTTTTGTCATTTAATTTTTAGTTTTAGGTTGTGTATTTAAAAAGATGTATTTAAAAAGAAACACTTTACTATGCAACAAGTAAAGCAAGACTGCCTAAGTCTGTAACAGCGTGACAGGGTGCCTTAATACATTTTTGTGTAAAAGAAAGTGTTTGGGTTAAATATCTACTTAACCTTTGTTAAGAAATGTCTTGATGCAACTCTAAATGAGCTACATAAATATATTTAACCAGGCATTTGCATTTTCCCATGAAAAGCCATGCGTGCTTGCTGTGAAGTACCGTTGGCCAATGGAATTCATTTTAAATTGTGAGCGCTATCGAATTAGCTCTATGTTGTGAGCTATTGCAGGTGTTTCCATAAAACCCATACACGACACGCAGGTATCAACAATCGATTTATCCACAATCCTGCAAGTGAATATTTCGTCAACTTTTAACTGATCCTTTTTAAAATCGCAATGATTTTTTACAGAAAAAACATTTTTGTAGGTTTTACCCATTGCATCTGTCCAGCTCATACCATAATGAAAGAAAACACTGTCCTTTATCTGCACGATATTAAAAGCGCAAAAAGAGATTTTCAACTGTGCCTTAAAAGTGGTTGAAATAAATTTTTGCCCGTCTTGTGTCGCAAGCGATTTATCGCTGGTCTCACATGCTACTAAACCTATGGAGCAACAAAGAATAAAAGCGATGAAGTTTGCAGTTTGATAAAATTTCCTCCGCATGTTGTAGAATAAATGATTGTAATGAATTGTAAAAATGTTGACCTATAAACTATTACTCCACAGGAAAGCCAATTGTTAGGATGAAATCTATATTTATTTTTTTCAGGCATTCAAAACCATTTATATTCCTCGGAAGTTGCTGTGGTAACAAAAGAATTTCAGGTGGCCCATACATCGTTTAGCAATTACTTTTTTCACTTGAAAAAAGCCATATTGTAATATGGCTTCATTACACCGTTTTGCTTGTACACAACTATTGGGGCCTGCCACAGCCACACAAGCTGTACCAGTTTAGAGGAAAAGTATTTATAGCAGATCATTGCCGTTCACAAATTCACCAAACACTTATTTGCAGAGGCGGCATCAATTCTTTGGTTTAAGGGAATCGCCTGGCTTATTTGTAACCTTGTAGCCATCATTTACCGAAAGAGGTACGCCTCTCGGCCCTCTTAGCAGCGGGGATTGTATTAGTGAGTCTGGCTTACCCTGCCTGGCCGGCTGTGCGATGGTGAAGAAGGGATCCGGTTTCTGCAAAACGGGGGGAACCAGATTTGCGGTATCCTGTTTCAAGACACCTGCGTCCTCAACTTTTAAAAAATCCTTTGCTGTTGGTTCTATCTTTTGTATGGTAGTGGTTTTTGCAGCATTTACTTTACCAGAGCTGCTGTCAGTTGGCGGTGGGTAGATTATTCTATTCGGTTGCTGTGTAGGAGGTGGCACTTTTAATTTTTGCTGATTCTTTATTTTATTTTTTAAGACGAAAAATAAAACAAGTAACGAGAATAGACCGCCGATAACAATGGCTAACGTTTTACCTGTGATGGTTGCTCCCGCTATCATATCCGGTCCCGCAGATGAATCACCTTCTGCGGAAGGCACATCACCAAGCTGCAATTCGATCCTGGCCCAAATGGCGTCAGACATATCCGGTACAGGGAGTTCCTGCTCCAGCTTTTTAGCAATGATAATTTCGTATGGTGCTTTTAAATTCAATGTAATTTAATATTGCCTAATTTTTTTTGTAAGTTTTTTCTTGCCTCACTCAGGTGCCATTTACTTGTCCCCTCGCTAATACCCAGCTGTTGGGCTATTTCCTTGTGGGGAAAACCATCTATAGCATACAACACAAAAACAGTATGTGTTGCCGGGGGAAGTTGTTTAATAAAATGCATAATTTCTGCAGCGTCGGTAGCTTCTACGATTGCATTATTAATGAGGGGCTCATGAGCATTTTCTAATTCGGTGGTACTAAAGCGGGCTCGCTGCTTAATGTGATCCAGGGCTTCATT
>JAYTBG010000216.1:0-1633 GCA_043737055.1 Chitinophagaceae bacterium
TGATAAAAAACCTTTACACTGTTACTGAAACACAAAGTCCACAAATGGATTTGTTTAGCGTGAATGAATTGTTTGGTAATGCCCTGGAGAAAGATGAAATAGAAAAAGTAAGCGAATACTATCAACACCAGGACGGTTGGACAAACCGTTTAATACAAGGGGACAGCCATTTGGTAATGGCCAGTTTATTAGAACGTGAAGGAATGGCAGGGCAGGTGCAAACAATTTTCTTTGACCCACCTTATGGTATTAAATATGGTAGTAACTGGCAAATAAAACTAAACAACCGTGATGTAAAAGATAGCGATGAAAATTTAACTGGAGAACCTGAAATGATAAAGGCTTTCAGAGATACTTGGGAAGTTGGTGTTCATTCGTATCTAGGTTATTTACGTGACCGTTTACTGGTTGCGAAAGAATTATTAACTGAAAGTGGTTCTTGTTTTGTCCAAATTAGTGATGAAAATATCCATCTTGTAAGAAATATAATGGATGAAGTTTTTGGCTCTGAAAACTTCTTTTCGATCATTACATTTAAAAAAACTCTTCCTCTTGGAAGTTCAGGTTTAGCAGGCATCTCCGATTATATTATTTGGTATGCAAAGGATAAGGAAAAAATCAAATACAGACAACTATACATTGATAAGCCGATAGGGCAAGGTACAGGATATACATGGTTTGAGTTGAATGATGGGTCAAGAAGAAAAATGTCCTCAGAAGAAAAGAATAACTCTTCATTACTTCCAAAAGGTTCAAGAGTATTTTTTACCAGTTCACTTTCATCGTCAGGCTATACTCCTACTTGCACATTTGATTTTGAATTTGAAGGTACAATTTATAAAGCAGGTAAGAAAAGTTGGCGTACTAATGAAAAAGGGATAAGCGAATTAATAAAACAAAAAAGAATTATAGCTCCCGGAAATCTACCTTGCTACATTCTTTACCACGATGATTTTCCTATTCAAGAAATCCACAATCTTTGGGATGATACTCACGGAGCATCTGACATACGTTATGTAGTCCAAACTTCAAATAAAGTAATACAGCGCTGTTTGCTGATGACTACAGACCCAGGAGATTTAGTAATTGACCCTACTTGTGGCAGTGGCACAACTGCATTTGTTGCTGAACAATTCGGTAGAAGATGGATTACAATTGACACAAGTAGAATTGCACTTAATATAGCGAAGCAAAGAATGATGACGGCAATTTATCCTTACTACAAACTTTATGATGAGCAAACAAACGATATTAGACAAGGCTTCAAATATAAATATATTAACAGAGTAACTCTTGGCTCTATTGCAAACAAAGAAGAATCATCAACAATCACTTTATTCGACCAACCAACAGAAGACAATAAACTACTCCGCGTCAGCGGCCCGTTCACCGTGGAAACCCTGCAAAGCTACGAACCCGCCAGCCCCGCTGACCTCGACGATGAAACACGGGTGAACGAGGCCGAAGGCGCGTTTGAGGAAACAATCAAGCAGCACCTGCTCAGTGCGGGCATCAAGAACGGCCGCAAGGACGAAATGGTGGTTTTCCGCAGCGTGGAGCTGTTGGCCGGCGAAGCGTTGCACGCCGAAGGCTTTTACCAACTGGCTTCCTCTCCTTCGGAGAGGGCGGGGGG
>JAYTBG010000217.1:0-4241 GCA_043737055.1 Chitinophagaceae bacterium
AACATATGGAAAGCAAGCCGAGGGATCAGATACTAATCTAGGGATGGCTATTGTTTTTACAACAGAAGACTATGTCGAGAATAAAACAACCGGTAAAACGGCAAGCATCCCCAACACATCCTACGTTGTATTAAAACCGCGTGACAGAACAGTGATTTATTTTTTTGCTTGCTGGGAAAAATCGGATCCCCGCTTTGCGACACAACAAGGCTTTGAAAACTATTTGAAGCTTGCTGTTCAAACATTATCTAATCCTATTCAAACAAAAGTATTAAAATGATTACTAATCAAGATTAATGTATGGAAAGAAGAAGTTTCGGTACCCTATTGCTTACGGTTACAACAGGTAGTTTGCTAACACCTTTTTTAGCAAAAAGCCAGGATTACAATAATGGATTGCAGATCAATGAACCTTTTAAGGATAAAGGTTTGCCATCAACTTTGCCTGAAAATATCAGGAAGTTAATTGAGAATGTTCAAAAACACGAATATCAAAAAGTAAATACAGATTGGGACGGGACTATACAAATAGAAGGTTTGTTAAGGTTTGCAAAGCGTGGCTATAAAGATGGACTTGATTACGCCAACAAATGGTTTAACTATCATGTGGAGCATGACAATAAATTAACAGATGAAGAATACTACAAACAGTACGAAGGACCAAGGGCAAGAATACTACGGGATGGGCCGCTGGCATTTGTAATTTACTCCGCCAATTTGGGTGTTGCTTTTCCAGTGCATGAATTGTACAACCTAACAAAAACTGCTACATCGAAGCAAGTATGCATAGATGTAGCTGATGCAATTTTACATTATGCAGCCCGCGATAGATTTGGCATGCTAGCGCATGATGACTTTAATTATATGGCATTCGCAATTCCTGACACTGCTTATTGGGCGACCCGTTCAAATGCTATTGCTGCTTCGTTGAGTGTTAATAAAGGCGTGGCAGATGTGTATTGGAAACAATCGATTTATCAGTTAGATCAAGGTATCAAGTATTTTTTCGATAGCGAAAAAGGTATTGTTCGTACAGGCTTGTTTGATGGAAAGCCATCCACTACTTATTGGTGCCGTTCGCAAGGGTGGTTAATATGGGCCATTAGCGGTTTGCTACGCTACTTGCCAAAAAACCATCCATATTTTAAAAAGGCAACTGAAACCATGAAAATGATAGCGGATGGTGCAGTTAAACACCAGAGTAAAAGCGGAGGGTTTCATGTTTTAGTGAATGAGGAGTCTTCACCAGAAGAAGTAACCGGTATGGCTATGGTTTTGGCTTCTGTTAAAGAAGGCATGCGCAATGGTTGGTTACCAAACAACTATAACGACTTCTGCAATAAAGGCTGGGATTACATAAAAAACAGTGTTGATGCACAGGGCAATCTGCATAATGTGTATACGGGTTGGGCGGTAACTGCTGAAGAAAATAAAGTAGAACTGATGGATAAAAATTTCAGAGGCTTCGCAGTCGGTATCATCATTGTCGCTGCCGATGAAATGACGAGATAGTAATTCTTTTAATCCACTGCGATATTCTTAAAGACTGTGTTCAAAAATTGAAGTTAACCTTCCAATTATAGCTATGCCCAATAATATTTTATCAATATCACGCATCGAGGCTACTAAAATTGTTTCGACTATTATAGACAGGGCTTGCAATGATGGAGGTGCGCCTGTAGCCGTGGCAGTAGTAGACTATGCAGGTCGTCTCATTGCCTTTACCGCTATGGACAATGTAATGCCTGCAAGCATTAAACTTTCTCAATCAAAAGCATACTCTGCAATTATTGGTAAAAAGGATACCGTTCATTGGGCCTCTACAAAAAAGCATGCTGAGTTTATAGACTTCGATATGCGCAACTGGACTGACGAAAATTTCACCTGTTTCACTGGTGGAGTACTGCTTTACCATAATGAACAAATCATTGGGGCAATTGGTGTAAGTGGTCGAAGGGGGAAACAGGTGGCTACGGATAGTCTACAGCAGGATAACGAATTAGCGGAATACGGAAAATCCATTTTAAACTTTTAATAGAATAAATGAACAAAAAAATTTTACCAGGAACAGATATTAAAGTATCACCTATAACCTATGGGGCGTTTGCCATTGGTGGTTGGTTTTGGGGTGGTGCAGATGAAGGTGATGCGATAAAGGCTATTGAAACCGCTTTGCATCATGGCATTACGACTATTGATACAGCACCAATTTATGGCATGGGGCATAGTGAATATGTAGTTGGCAATACTATTAAGGGTAAACGTGATCAAGTGCAATTGCTTACCAAATTTGGGATGCGCTGGGACACAACTTCAGGCGAATTCACGTTCGAAACCAATGACAATGATGGCAATAAGGTTAAAGTCTACAAGTTTAATGGCAAGCAAAGTATTATCGAAGAATGTGAACGCAGTTTGAAACGTTTACAAACCGATTACATAGATCTTTTGCAAATGCACTGGCCGGAAAGCACTACACCAATTGAAGAAACAATGGAAGCCTTGCAAATACTAAAAGAGCAGGGAAAGATTCGGGCTGCTGGTGTTTGTAATTGCCCGGTTAATTTGTTGGAACGGGCCTTACACGTTGTGCCATTGGCAACGAACCAAGTAGGGTACAGTATGGTGAATAGAGGTATTGAGAAAGAGTTAGTGCCATTTTGTTTGAAAAATGGTGTCGGCATTTTACCACACACGTCTTTGCAAAAAGGATTGTTGACTGGAAAAATTAAAGTTGGACACCAATTTAACGGAGGAGATCATCGTCCAAACAATATTTATTTTAACGAGCACAACCATCAAGAAATTATAAAGCTTCTGAAGTTGATTGAAATCATTGCACAGGAGAGAAGCATAAGCTTGGCGCAGCTTGCGATAAACTGGACCATGCAACAACCTGCAGTTACGTCAGTGTTGGTAGGTGCTAGAAATTCAGAACAAATGCTTGATAATGTAAAAGCTTCCTCGTTTCTGCTATCTGCTGAAGAATTGTCGGCCATTGATGCCGCTTTACAACAAATGGATTTAAAACTTTAAAAAGTGAAACAAGCGATTAAAAGAATTTCTTTGATAGCAGCAGCTGTTGCCTTGCTGATTGCCTTCGTGTTTTTTATTCAAAATAGTTATCTGAATGGATGGCTAGCGGTTAGCATTTTTTGGTTGTTGTTGGCTGTTTACTTTGTTCAGATTGAAGTACTGAAAAATTATGCTTACACCATTTTGATATTAGGTGCAGTCACAATTTCCATGACTTACCCACAGTACTTTATAACGTGGGGTGATTTTCCACTAAAAAAGTTGATCGTCCCTTTGTTGCAGATCATCACTTTTGGCATTGGTTGTACTATGGGCTGGCAAGATTTAAGGCATGCTATTAAAATGCCCAAAGCAGTTTTAGTAGGTCTTATGTGTCATTATACTATTATGCCACTTGTAGGTTTTGGTATTGCAAAAGTGTTTGGCTTCCCGCCAGAAATTGCTGCTGGTGTAGTCTTGGTGGGTTGTATGCCAAGTGGGTTGGCTAGTAATGTAATGGTTTTCATAGCTAAAGCGAACATTGGCTTATCTGTTACCCTTACTGCAGCTTCCACTTTACTTGCACCATTGATGACGCCTTTATTAATGAAGTTATTGGGCGGTCAATTCGTGCCTGTTGATTTTATGGATATGCTCTGGGAAATTTTGAAGATAGTTATCATACCCATATTCATCGGCATATTTTTCAATCAAGTTTTCCGTGAAAGAGCTCTTTGGATTGATAAAGTAATGCCCAAGATATCGATGGTTGGTATTGCCTGTATCATTATTGTGATTACTGCGGCAGGACGGGATAACTTGATAACCATGGGTATGTCTTTAGTTTTCGCAATGTTTTTACATATGACAATCGGTTTGTGCTTGGGGTATTATGGTGGTATATTGTTTGGCCTGTCTAAAATTAATGCTCGCACGGTAGCCATTGAGGTGGGGATGCAAAATGGCGGTTTGGCTTCAGGCATTGCAGTACAGATGGGCAAGATTGCTACGTTAGGTTTAGCACCTGCTGTCAACGGTCCAATCATGAACACTACTTTCTCATTGATTGCTACATGGTGGGGTAGTAAACCTGTAGAAGATTTAAAAGAAGAATAAATGAATGTCATGCTAACGTTCACAAAAACTAAAATATGAAGACAGTTTCTATTGCTTTATTCTTGATAATGATAACCTTGGATTCGCTTGCACAAGAAACTCTATGGCAA
>JAYTBG010000218.1:0-22135 GCA_043737055.1 Chitinophagaceae bacterium
ACTTACTTCAGCATTCATGCACCCATAGGTAAAAGTGATTTGAGAACAAGTGCCACTTCCTTCCAGGTGCCGGGTAAGAACCCCCGTGGCGAGCAGTACTGGGAAGAATATACTGCTCCCAAACCTCACCATGGAGTCGGTATTATTGCCCTCAACGACAAAGCAGGATACATCAACAGGTGGTCGGTGTCAGGATCTTATGCATATCATCAGCCGCTCGGCATCAAAACCACCCTGTCCGCAGGCTTCAACGCTGGTGTTACCAGCATCAACATAGACAAAACCAAGATAGATTTCGCTGGCCTCGACCCCACAGACCCGGTAGTGGGATATGGTAACGGGGAATTAAGACGGACGAAAGCAGAAGTTGGGGCTGGACTATGGCTGTACTCCAGTGATTACTTTGTGGGGCTGTCGGTCCAAAATATTGTACCTGGAAAAGTTAGCTTCGCTGAAACTCAGGACTATGCTACTTATTACACACCTAATTATTTTTTAACTGCCGGGTATAGGTTAACGGTAAACGACGATTTGAATCTTACACCCTCCGCAATGGTACAATATTGGGAACCACAACTATTAGGCATACACGCTAATGCAAAACTGCAATACCAGGATCGGTTTTGGGTAGGAGGCAGTTATCGGTTTGGTGACCTTATATCAGGCTACTCCGGAATGGCTGGCTTAAATGTTTCAAACACTTTCAACATTAGCTATGCGTATGAAGTTGCCACTACCAGCAGGCTGCGGGCATACACCAACAACACCCACGAGATAATGATTGGCTTCCTCCTTGGTAATAAATACGGGGATACCTGCCCTAGGAATGTTTGGTAAACAGGGGCTTTAAAAAAATTATTGAACCCTTGCTCTCTTATATTGAGTGGAGTCCTTCACCTTTAGCTTTGAACTATCTCCTGTTGGTGGCGTCTCCGTGATGAGCCACATCGGTTGCAGCGTCCAAAGACCATTAATCAATATGGCGTGATAGGCAGCTGTAATTTTCTTGCCATCTGAACCTTCCTCTTTAATGATAATTTCTTCGCCTTCTACTTTTATGTCTTCACTAGATGCGGGCATTGCATAGAGGCTCGGGGACTCGTCTTCTCTGAAAGCCTGACTTGGATCTTGCCGTTTATAAGCTGCTTTACTTTTGCGGGAGGCTGCTTTTTGTTGGCGGGGTTTTTTGCCGGAAACAGTTCCTTGCTTTGTAACTAAAGACATGGCCTGAAACGCAACATTTTTTTCGCCATTGTACACAGGCTTAGCCTGAGCAAGCTCTTGGTGCACATTGGAGGAAACAGTCGCTGGTAGTCGCTTTTGAGTGAAAGTCAGGGCCAGCAAAAGTGTTACGAGCACGGTAAACAAATATCCTGCGATTATGACGCTGCGGTAGGTTTTTTGAAAGCGCAGATTTTCCTTTTGGGTAAAAAAAGTAATTCTCTGAAAGAGCTGTTTCCTACTTCCTGCTGCAGTAAGTTGCACTTTTAATTGTTGTTGTACTTGAGAGGCTTTGAGCAAAGCTTCTGCATAAAGAATGTTGCCGTACTTAAAGTTTAGAACCTGCACGTCACAATTTCTTTCTCTTTCCATTTTAATCCGCTTCACAATAAAACGTATAAAGGGATTGAAGAAGAACAATGTTTCCGCCACGATCATCGCCCAGTTCAGTAAATAATCCCGGTGACGAATATGGGTGAGCTCGTGTATAATAAGTGCTTCTGCCTGCTCAATACTCAAATGGTTTAAAAGCGACACGGGCATTAATATAATGGGACGCCAGAAACCAAAAGTCATTGGCGTGCAGATGAAGTCACTACACCAAAGCGATACTTTTCTGGATAGTCCAAATTCATAGGCTTTAGTTTGGGTAAACAGCCTAAGGTCGAGTGGAGCTTTTTGTAAAGATCTTTTGTAGTCAGTTTTGAAATTGTTCCATTGCCAGTAACTGATGGCCATGCGCCCTACCACAAAAAGTAAGTAAGCGATAAAAATAGGATAAGCATTTTCTTGAAGCCAGGACTGTTCAAGCAAAGGCCCAATGGAATCTGCAATGAATACCAGAAGCCCCTGCGTTGGATTCGTGGCCAACAAGCAAAAAGTAGCAATGGAGTATAATATCTGCACCAAAAGCAGACTTAGTAAAATATTTCTTTTGCTTAGGGGAGCCAGCCTTGGTTTGGCAAGCAGTAAAACAGCATAAAATAAAAGGAGTAGTGCCGACTGCCAAAGGCTGTGCAGCATAGTAGCAATAAAATGAAAATAGAACTGCTCCATAAACAGCGTCTTATTTTTTAGCTTTTAGCTCATTAATGAGCAATTGGATTTTTTCTAACTCATCTGCGCTTGCGTTATTGCCGCCGAGTGCCTGCATAACCAGATCTGCGCTTGACCCCGCAAAAAGGCTTTTGATCATTTTATTTACAAACTGTTTCTGGGTTTTCTCACGGGTTACAGCGGCTTCATAAATGTGGGTCTTGCTGCTGCTATCCCTGGTAACAAGTCCTTTTTCAAACATTATTTGCATGAGCTTAAGCGTGGTAGTATAGCCAGCTTCTTTATTTTTACAGATTTCTTCGTGAACAGATCGTACACTTGTGGCGCCTGTGTTCCAAAGCACAGACAATATTTCTAATTCTCCTTCCGTGGGCTTTATTATTTTACTTTTATCCATAGTACGACTAGTTTCGTATGCTAAAGTAGGAATATTTTCGTAAAACCTAATGCCGCTTATCCAAAATCTTTTTCCTAAGAACTGTTTGCGGCCTTCAGCTTTTGACTCCAAGGACTTTAAAGGGTATTCATAAAAAAGCCCGCTAAAATTTTGCGGGCTCAATCTTAATAATCTTTACTCTTTTATTTCGTTTCAATAACCTGCGTTGTGCTTATCGGCATGTTGCGCAACGTTTCAATTTTTAGATTTCTTCTTTCCTGGATTTTATCCTGGTGCAAATCTGCAAGGGTAGGAGCGATAACCAATGAAACGATGCTCATCAATTTTATGAGAATATTCATTGATGGCCCGGAAGTATCTTTAAAAGGATCGCCTACCGTATCGCCGGTTACAGAGGCTTTGTGCGGTTCTGATTTTTTATAAAACATCTCACCGTTTATCTCTACACCTTTCTCAAAAGACTTTTTAGCATTATCCCATGCGCCACCTGCATTGTTTTGAAACATACCCATCAGTACGCCTGTTACGGTAGCACCTGCCAGAAAACCTCCCAGTACTTCAGGCCCAAAAATAAAGCCTACGATTAATGGGGATAATAGGGCAATTGCGCCTGGCAGCATCATCTTTTTTAGAGATGCTTCGGTAGAAATAGCTACGCATTTATCGTATTCCGGTTTGCCTGTACCTTCCATAATGCCAGGAATCGTACGGAACTGGCGACGCACCTCTTCTACCATGGCCATTGCTGCTTCGCCCACAGCCCTGATGGCGAGGGATGAAAATATAAATGGTATCATACCGCCTACAAACAAACCAGCCAATACATCAGCATTATAAATATCGATACCGTCAATTTTTGCAATGCCTACAAAGGCAGCAAATAAAGCTAGCGCCGTTAATGCTGCAGAGGCAATGGCGAATCCTTTTCCACTGGCAGCAGTCGTATTACCAACCGCATCCAGGATATCTGTCTTTTCACGAACGTCAGCAGGCAATTCACTCATTTCAGCTATGCCACCTGCGTTATCTGCAATAGGGCCAAATGCGTCGATAGCCAACTGCATGGCAGTGGTAGCCATCATTCCAGCCGCAGCTATTGCAACACCATACAAACCAGCAAAAGCATAAGAACCATAAATACCACCCGCCAATACCAAGATGGGGAGCAAAGTGCTTTCCATGCCTACAGCCAAGCCGCCAATGATATTAGTAGCATGGCCTGTAGCCGACTGACGAATGATGCTCATAACCGGGCGCTTACCCATAGCTGTATAGTATTCTGTAATAATGCTCATTAAACCTCCTACGATTAACCCAACCATGATGGCACCAAAAACGCCCATCTTGGTAAAGGCAAAACCACGAAGCGACATATTTTCCGGCAGCAGGTAATCTACCAGGAAGTAGCAGCCAATAGCTGTTAACACCATAGAACCCCAGTTACCCATGTTAAGGGCGTTTTGTACTTTATGTGTGCTTAAACCTGCACTCTCACTAATGCGAACGAAGAAAGTTCCGATAATAGAAAATATAATCCCCATAGCTGCAATCAGCATCGGCAAAAGGATAGGACTCATACCGCCGAAAGCATCGGTCATTGCGTCTGTTTCTCTACCCAAAACCATGGTTGCTAAAACAGTGGCTACATAAGAACCAAACAGATCGGCACCCATACCAGCTACATCACCTACGTTATCACCTACGTTGTCTGCAATTGTTGCTGGGTTGCGAGGATCATCTTCCGGAATGCCGGCTTCTACTTTACCTACAAGGTCGGCGCCTACATCGGCAGCCTTGGTGTAGATACCACCACCTACACGGGCAAACAATGCAATAGATTCTGCACCTAAAGAAAAACCAGTTAATATTTCAATGGTCAACTCCATTTCGTGGCTATCAACAGCAGCGTTTGGAGCAAATATTTGTTTGAGAATGATAAACAGTGCGCCAAGGCCCAATACGGCAAGGCCCGCTACGCCCATTCCCATCACACTTCCACCAGTGAAGGAAACGTTTAATGCTTTGGCCAAACTTGTTCTTGCAGCCTGGGCTGTACGTACGTTGGCTTTGGTAGCTACCCTCATACCGATAAAACCGGCCAGGGCGCTAAAGAAAGCGCCAATTATGAATGCAATAGCAATGCTCCAGTGACTGTTGGCATTGCTATATCCCATAACACCCAATGATAGTGCTGCAACAATTACAAAATAGGTGAGTACCTTATACTCAGCTTTTAGAAAAGCCATAGCACCTTCGGCTATATACGTGCTGATCTCCTTCATGCGGGGAGTACCAGCATCCTGCTTATCAACCCACATAAATTTTACAAAAGTGTAGAGTAAGCCCACAATACCCATTGCCGGAACTACGTAAATCAAATTTTCCATAATAACTTGTTCAAAATTTTTTGGGTGGCAAAAATAGGTGAAATGGTTTAAAAAATGAGGCAGGCTCTTAAATACTTGCCGCTTCCAGTTCCGTTACAAAATTTGTGTTGTTTTAAAATCTTCATTTATTAATTATTGGAATTCAATTTGTTTGTGAAAGTATGGAAATTTACAAGCTGATATTTATGCAGCTTCTTTGAATAAACAATGACGCATGATACCCATTAGTGACAATAACTCCGACCGCACCAGAACTCCTTATGTAAACCTGGGCTTGATCATTCTAAACATCATGGTTTTTATTTATTACCAGCGATTTGGAGCCAACCAGGCTTTCACCATGAGTTTTGCTACTATACCCCATGAAATACTCACCGGACAGGATGTTGTTTATGAAGGGAATGTAGGAGAGACACCGATGCCCGTATACCTCACCATTTTTACCTCTATGTTTATGCATGGCGGGCTTGCGCATCTCGGCGGAAACATGTTGTACCTGTGGGTTTTTGGAGACAACCTGGAGAACAGGATGGGCCATTTAAAATACCTTGCCTACTACCTGCTTACCGGAATAATCGCAACGCTTTGCCATGTCTTTCTTTCACAATTTTTAGGAAAAGATCTGCTTGTGCCGAGCCTTGGTGCATCAGGAGCTATCTCTGGGGTACTGGGTGGGTATCTTCTGTTGTTTCCTACCAACCAGGTGCGGGTGTTCCTGGTAGCCATCATTTTTAAAGTCCCGGCATTTATAACCCTGGGGCTTTGGATTGGATTGCAGCTAATGAGCGGGTGGGGTAGTTTGGGTGCGCAAAGCTCAGGGGGCGGGGTGGCCTATGCTGCACACATTGGAGGATTTTTTGCGGGCCTGCTGCTGGTTAAATTTTTTGCAGGCCCTAAGCCGGTGCTGCAGAATGTTGCAGGTGATGACCGAGGATCGGCCGTCAGGCGCTTTACAAGGTTCTAAGATTTTTGGCTCGTCCGGCCAACCTATTATTGGGCACCAGGATCATACAGAATTTTGATAGCGTTGTTTTGCCCCAGGTTGGTGTTGATCATATACGACTTCCGCCTCTTGCCATCTATGATTTCCAATACCGCGGTGTTGGGTGAGATGCTACCAAGGTTATCTGCCATGAAAGTGATGTTGTTTTGCCCTGGGAACAACTTCACCTTAAAGAACTGCGGTTTCTTCTTCACCGCTATTCCTGAAAAATATATTTCATTGTTTATCTGCAAAGAAATGCTGTCTCCGTCATCTACGGCGTCATCCCATAAAGCCAGTGTGATTTCTGAAGCCTCTACTTTTATACTATCGATCAGGATGGTTTTGCGTTGTCCTATTTTGTCCGCTATATCTTTACCCGTCAACAATTCTTTAATTTCTTTTGGAAGTTTTGCGGGATAGTAAAAAATCTTGGCTACGATAAACGTGGCTGATATATTTTCTGGCGTGGTAAAATCAAGGGCAAATCTTTTGTCGGCAAGAGTTACTTCCAGCTTTGCGGTGTTGGGTGGTACACTTCCATAATTGTCGGCAAATAAGATGAGCAGGTTCAAACCGGTATCCAGCACCAGCTCTCTTTTGCCAACCGGAAAATTGATATTCATTTTCTCAATGATTATCTTGCCATTATAGAAGAGGGAAATACTGTCGTTATCCTGTTTATTATTTTCCAAAAAACGGATGATCGCTTTTGAATTATTTGTATAAAAACTATCTATCACACCCATATAGGCTGGGGATTGGTGGCTGTGCAAAAGCCTGCGGGCACTGGCACTGCGCCATGGTAGTGCATTTACTTTTTTAAGCTCCATAGGAGCAAACCTCAAAAAATCAGTGAGCCGCATTACATTGTTTCTGTCTGGCTCTGAATAGCCCATCAATACCGGCATTGCCATGCCATATCTTTTAGAAAAAATTCTGTTGGCAATGAGTGTGGCTATTCCGCCGGCGCCGGTTTGACGGGTAAAACTTCCGTTCAGGACAACCGTCCAATTGCCCAGTGAAAATGGAGTTTCTTCCGCCGCATATTTATTCCGGCTAATGGCCAGTTGTCCTGCAGACTGTTGTACCAGGAGCAGTTGATAAGTACCCTTAAAATTGCCGTGCTGTAATTTCAGTAATGCGGGATAAAGCGTTTTGTATTCCGGCTCCGCAATTTGAAGTTCAACCGAAAAGCTGCTGTCATCACCGTCTTGCGTAAAAGTCATTTGCCAGGTGCCGGTAAATGGATTTTCCTGCGCATGCAGATTTCGTTGTAGCAGTGTGCAGAATAAAAATAAAAAGGCTGCTAGTTTCATTCTATTTAAAGTTCAAGAGGTTCAACGTTTGAGAGATTCAACGGTTCTCCGTTTAAGAGGTTCACCTTTCAGCTTTCACCTCTGACTTTCACCTTTGACATTTTACCTTTCACCTTTCACCTTTCACCTTTGCCCTTTCACCTCTCACCTTTCACCTTTCACCGTCTCACTCAAACAAATCTAGTTTATTTTTTGGCCTCCTGCTATCAAGCCAGATAAAGCCCTTGAGCTTATCTTCTCCTACGGGAATTTGTCTGAGGGGGTAGAGTGTGCCGTTTACATCATTGATGAATTTAATCTTGTTCAGTTCTTTGTTTACAAAGTAAATGTCAATGACATCACCATTGCTGCGGTTCATGCCTACGTAGGCGCTGTCTTCATCGAGCGGATAAAAGATGCTTTCGGCAGGGGATCCTTTTACCCGTATGTAATCAATATTGCCATCTGTAAAATAGCCATTAAGCGTGCGCCCACCCATTTGGTTAAAAAGACTTTCGTTAGACTTGTTGCCTACCATACCATTGTTAAAAACATAGAGCCGTTCTGCCTTTTGTTTTTTTGTAAAAAGGTAAATCGTATCGCCGGCTACCTGCGTTTGGTTGTTCCAAAAAACCGGATCTCTGAACATTCTAAAAACAGAATCTTCTGTAGAATAGTACAGGCTGTCGCACACTGCCTGCAGGGAGTCATTAAATATTTTCACCTTATTGAAGGCTATAAAATAACGAATGCTGTCATTAGCAGAGGCAACGTTTACCACCATTACTTTATTCAAAGTGTCGTTGCTAAGCACGGTTTTTTTCTGAGCAGTGTCATATTTTCTCAGTCCAGAAAAAAGTGTATCTGCCGCAATATAAGTGCTATCCGAACCCTGGTAAAGAATCATTACTGGTTTACGGGTGGCTAGGAAGGAATTTTTGACCTTGTCTAACAATATCTGCCCGCCCAGGACAGTAACATTATTTACACTGTCTACTAATTTTCCATTGTCTTCAACCTGCAGTATCCCGCTTTTTTCGTCATACGCAATTTTGCCGCCCGCTAAGGAGCGTGTGCTATCGCTATAGGAAGTGCGATCGTAAAAAATGGCCTCACCGGTTTGTAAGTTATAGGTTCCATTTTTAGTGTTGATAGTACCGCCCTCTTTTGTTTTAATTCTTGTTGGAGAAATAAATGTGGCTGTCTTGAAAAATGTATTGTACAACAGACTATCTGCTTTGATGTCGTATTGTGGATCGGTTAGGTGAACATATTTTTTGAAGTATACATCTTTTGTATTGGAGTAATACACTGCATCCGTGCTTGTCAAAATTGTTTTGCCATTTAACACACGCCCTCCTCCCTTGTAGGTGGCAATGCCTGTAGTAAGATTATATTCAAGATCATCTGTGAGCAGCGTAGCTTTTCCATCTGTGAGTTTTACATTTTCCTTTAGAAATGCAATTCGTTCTTTGCCGAGGTACCTTAAATAATTGGAGTACGTATTTACGGTGTCGGCGTCGTTAATGTGCACTCGACCAAAAACTTCGGCTATGCCTGTGCGTGAGTTTAGTACTATACTGTCGCCCGTGAGTTTGGTGTTACCTTGCCGTACGGCAGCAGAACCAGCCAGGGTCTGCAACTCTGTGCCATCAGCAAGCGTGATGGTACGTAAACTTTCTGCAAAAATAATTTCAATGTCCCTGGTAGTATCAGCACTTGAGGAAGGGAAGCTTCCTGGCGACTGGGCATTGCTGTATCCCATAAAAAATAATCCTGTTGTTAACAGGATTATTTTCGAAAAAATTGATGGGGTAAATATTTTCATTCCGCTACGTTGTCAGCAAGCATGAGGGCTCTTGACACCAGGCAAATTTAATTTAGTTTTTCTATGTAGTAAGGCGAATTTAACGTATCGGGTAAAGGAATCATCAACGGGCTGTTTTTTGGTTTTTTACCAAAAACAGATATGCTCACATAACGTTTAGGATTAACCCTGATATCGTCTAAGAGCAAGTTGAGTTTATTACCGGTAGAAGCCAGGTTTTGGTACATCACCGGGTCATTCATCAATTTGCCTAAGGTACCATCCGAACTATTTATCTTCCCAACGATCGATTTCATTTCTGTTATTGTGGCATTCAGTTCATTAAGTGTTTTATCAAACTCCAGTGCTGCAATTTTGGTTGTAGTCTTATCCAGGTTGGTAACAACATTCGTAACCTTATCATTGGTGGCAGCAAGGTTGCCGGTTATAGAACTTACGTTGTTCAAGCTTTTGGCCAATGCTCCCGTCTGGGTGTTCAGCAAAATTTGTAAAGATGCAGTTGATTGAACCATGGATGCGGTGATGCCATTCAGATTCTCCAAAGAGGCGGTAATGTTATTTTTAGCCCGGGGGTCGATGATAGTATTAAAATTAACCAGCAGTGTATCTATGGACTTAATTGCTCTCCTTACTTCAAACAATACGGGGTCTACATTCTTTAAAACATTGTCAAACATCCCACCACTGTTTTCAGTAAGAATAGTGTCTTTGCTTTTAAGGTGTGCCACAGCATCGCCCAACTTGATTTCAATACTAGGCGTTGAAATTGGATTGGACTTGATGATACAAATAGAATTGGCCGGTATAAAAACATCTTTGGTAATCGTTAGTTCTACCAGGATGTGTCTCATATTTTTATCCGTTCTGATGTCGAAAACTGTCCCCACCTGCAGACCGTTTATAATTACCGGATTCGATTTTTGAAGACCCTGCACGTTGCCATAATTTGCAAATAATGTGGTACTATCTCCCCAAAGTTTTTTTCCTTTTAGGAAACTAAACCCTAAAATAAGGAGGGCGACCGAGACTACTGCGATGGCACCTACCTTTGTTTCATTTGATACTTTCACTGTTAGTTAGTATGTTTATGCGTTTAGAATTTGCCTTTTCCTATTCGAGGCCCGGGCTTAAAGTTTATTTTAAATTGCTTGTTAACGGAGGGTAATGCACATAATGTACCAATACAGAAACTATTTGATAGAAGCAGTTTTAGCGGAATTTTCTAACTGGTCCCTGTAACGTTTCACCGCTTTGGTAATGGCCTCTGCCATTTCCTGCTGTCCATCTGCGCTGTTTATGTATCGCTCATCTTCAGGATTATTAATAAAACCGGTCTCAATGAGTATGGCCGGCATGTTGGTTGCCTGCAACACTGCAATGCCTACCTGCCGCTGATTCACCCCTAGAGCCACCCTCCCTGTTTTGTCCACCTCATCGTTTACAAGAGCAGCAAGTAAATCACTTTTTTCCTGGTAGCGTTTTGCATAAATCTGGGCAATCGTTTTATTACCAGGAGAACTAAAGTCTATAGGAACATACGAAGAATCACCTTCGTTGGTCTCAATTTCAAATTCACCAACATCATCCATTATTGCTTTTAGTTTGGCACTGGTTTTATGTGCAGCAAATATATACACGCTGGTACCAGTAGCCTTTAGGGGTTGCTTAAAATATTCAAACACGGGTTCCTCTACTTTATATGGTGTAGATTTTTTCTTACGCTTCTTGCCCTTTCCGGTGTAAGTAACTTTATATTTTGTAACAGTCCTGGTGCCAATCTGCCTTTTTCCTGTTTTCAGAGGAGCACTATCTGCGTGTATGCAGAGAAATAAATCTCCCTTGTTTTCGTTGGCAATCCGTGCCTTGTCGCCTGGCTTTTGGTACACATCCGTCGTGCGGGTAGGAACGATATTGAGCTCAGGCATTTGTTTTTTGAGTTCTGCCACTACACGCTTTGAAATAGCCAATGTAACATCTTTCTCCTTGGATCTAAGTGAATTTTCATATTGACCGGAAGCTCCTGTATCATGCCCGCCATGACCGGCATCTACCACAATAGTTTTTATTTTCTTGGGTGTCTGAGCAAAAACGTTTACACAAAAAACACTAAGGATGCAGCAAATTCCTAAGGGTAAAAACGCTTTTCTATCGAGCATAAATTGTAAGGTTTTATAGGTTTTGTTATTATTAAGTTGAAGACTCTGCTGTTTTGTTTTAATAACTATTTTTGCCTATCACAGCATATGAACCACACTAACAAAGGTAAGGCAAAAGTTTTTTCAGTATGGCTTTGTGCTACTATGATGCTCTTATTAACGTTTTATGATAAAAGCGTTGGTTACAATAAGGTCAACCTTCAAATGCATCTAACTGCGGATACAGTTCCTATCCTAAGGCGACCAGGATCCATCGTAGCATCCGCTCCAATACAACAGTCAGTAAGTGCGCCAACAGCCTCCCTTCGGAGAGATACCATTCCGCTTCTGGCGAATGACAGTAGCATTAAAAGAACTGTAGATACTTTTTCTTTTAAAACAGCTAAGGGAGCACTCGATGTGCCCGTGGTCTACCATGCAGATGACTCCATGGTAATAGATGTACCCAACAACAACATTAGGTTTTATGGAAAAATTTCTTCTGTAAAATATGCTGATAACAACCTGGAGGCACCCCAAATTGAATACAATCAAAATACGAATCTCGTAAAGGCGAGTCATGTAAAAGATAGCACCGGAAAAGTGACAGCCAATGCCAAATTTGAGCAAGGAGAATTTAAGTCGGAGAGCGATACCATTGTGTTTAACATGAAGACACAAAAGGGCCTAACGAAAGGTACCTACACGCAACAAGGCGAAATGTATGTGTACGGAGAGACAATAAAAAAGGTAAATGATGATGTTTTTTATGCACTCAGAGGAAGGTTTACCACTTGTAACCTGGACACACCACACTTCGCTTTTGTGAGCAGTAAAATAAAATTTATCAAAAATCAAATGGCCTTCACCGGGCCGGTGCATCCGGAGTTTGAAGGCGTACCAATCCCAATCATATTACCGTTTGGAATTTATCCATTAACGCAAGGAAGGCATTCCGGACTCCTTGCACCCAGCTTTACAGCTAACGACCAGATGGGTCTTGCACTCGATGGCCTTGGTTACTATAAAATATTGGGTCCAAACTGGGACGTAATATTAAGAGGTACGATTTACTCCTATGGGGGATGGACGGGAAGTGTAAATCCCCAATATTATAAACGCTATCGTTACAGGGGAAATATGGGGTTCAATGTGCAGCATTTTAAAACAAACTTTAAGGGGGACCCAGATTATAGATCAGACAAGACAATAAATGTAACGTGGACGCATGGCTCTGATAGCAAAGCACGACCGGGCGTTTCCTTTAATGCCAACGTGAATGCAGGAAGCAGTAAGTTTAATGAGCAGGTGCCTAACAATCCCAATCGTAATTTTCAGAACCAAATGCAGTCTTCTATTGCCTATGCTAAAGTTTGGAAAGACAAACCATTTAACCTCTCGGTGAATGCCAACCACAACCAAAATACTATTCAGAGGCTGATCAATTTTAATTTGCCTGACGTTGCTTTTAATGTAAATACTTTATATCCTTTTCGCCGCAAAGAACCGATTGGTGATTATAAATGGTATGAAAACGTAGGGGTAGCTTTGAACACTAACGCCAAAAGTCTTTCTTCGTTTTATGATACGGCGGGCAACATTGGTACGCAAATCATCAATCGTTTACAGTGGGGAGCCAGTCATAATGTTCCCATCTCCCTGGCTCTTCCACAACTTGGTCCTTTACAAATATCTCCCAGCATAAGCTACCAGGAAAGATGGTACCAGCAGCGGCAGTATTTTACATGGAATCCTTTTACAAAAACTGTTGACACCAGTTCGACCAAGAGCTTCTACAGGGCTTACGAAATGTCATTTGGAATTAGCACCAGTACCCGAATTTTTGGTATGTACACTTTCAATAAAGGCAGGATCAAAGCAATCAGGCATGAAATCAGGCCCTACGTATCTGTAAATTATAAGCCAGATTTTAATGGCAAAGATTGGAGCACGATACAATTGGACAGCTCGGGCAACAAGCGCCGTTACTCTGTGTATGAGCGAAGCATTTATGGTCCGTACGGCGAGGGAAGGTTTGGAGGGTTGAGCTTTGGAATAGATAATAACCTTAGTATGAAGGTTCGGGATAAAAAGGATACCAGTGCCGGAGCTGTAAAAAAAGTATCCTTAATAGATGGTTTTAGCATAACGGGAGCATATAATTTTTTGAGAGATTCTTTTAAGCTGGAGGTGCTAAACGTTTCTGCAAGAAGCAATCTTTTTGAGAAAGTAAATATCACTGCCTCTGCAGTTTTCGATCCCTATCAAATTGATAGCCTTGGCAGGAGGATTGATAAACTGATCTTCAAAGAAAAGGGCTTCAGTCTGGGCAGACTCATTGGCGGCTCGGTATCTATGCAAACCTCTTTTAGGGGAGGCGATAAAACAAAAGATAAAAATCAAAACCAGCCAGGCATCAACCGGCAGAATATGAACAACAACGGTGGTATGCCATTGGACGAGTATCAGCAAGAGTTGGTCTACATGAATAACAATCCTGGAGAGTTCGTAGATTTTTCTGTGCCCTGGGATATAAGTCTCAACTACTCCCTACGTTTTTTCCGATCTCAAAACCCCGGCCAACGCACTGCAACAACTGAATTTAACCAGGATGTAAACTGGACTGCTTCTGTAAATTTAACTCCCAAATGGAAGATCGGCATCAATGGTTTTTACAACATCACAGACCAAGAACTTGGAAGCATCAGTATGTTTTTATCCCGGGAAATGCATTGCTGGCAAATGGCCATCAATATTTCTCCAGTTGGCAAGTTTCAATTCTTCAATATTTCTATCAGCCCCAAGTCAGCTATTCTACAAGACTTAAAAATTAACCGGACCCGATCGTTTACCGAGCTATAAAGATCTATGAATTTCTTTTTATGTAATGGTCCGTCATTACCTTAAAAACATTTTCTTTAAGTTGCCTGGCGTCAATTCCTTCAGGAGAAACAGGCGGCAAAAAATCCATTCGCAAAGGCGTTGGCCATAAAAAAAAAGTCTTATGAATTGGCATCGCCTTCCTGGTGCCTGAGATCACACATGGGATGGTTTTCTTCTGTGAATCAATCGAAAGCTTAAAGGCGCCATCGTAAAACTTTTTCATTGGCTGGTTGGTACGGTTACGGGTACCTTCGGGGTAGATACACATGTGCATGCCTGCTCTCAAACTTCTTTTCATTTCTTCAAAACTTTTCACCCTGCTTTTGTCATCGTTTCTATCTACCAATATGGACCCCCTTTTATAAAACCAACCAAAAATGGGCACTTTAGCAAAAGATGCTTTGGCGATTGTTTTGTTTCCGCCCGGCACGAACGGTGCAGAGAGCGGGACATCCAATAAAGCATTGTGATTGTAAACGATCACGTAGGTTTCAGCAGGGTTAAAATATTGCTGTCCTGTTACTTTAACCGGGCAGCCGATGAGCCGCAGCCATGTCCACATCCATACCCTGGACACTTTAATAAAATAATCCTGCCCTTTAGAGTAATCTTTAAAAAAATAGGCACCCATTGAGGGTAAAAAAATTACAAGGAAAGTAATTACAAAACTAGTGAGCCCCCAAAAGGCCCATACTCTTCCAAAAATATTGATCAACAAACTATCCCGCTCAGGCTTTTGTGTTGTTGCAGAATCTTGCATGACTATTTGTTGAGTAAAGTTTCAGGGCGTTAACAATTTCCAATCGATGGGCGGGAGGTTGTGCTCCATAAGAAGCTGGTTGGTTTTTGAAAAGTGCTTGCAACCAAAAAATCCTTTCTCTACCGAAAAGGGGGAGGGATGAGCAGCCCTTAGCACAAAATGTTTGTTTTCATCAATAAGATCTTGTTTAAGTTGTGCAAACCTGCCCCACAATAAAAAAACTACATTTTCTTTTTTATCGGATATGGTTTTGATAACGGCGTCTGTAAAATCGCTCCAGCCATATTTCGCATGGCTAAAGGCTTCAGACTCTCTCACAGTGAGTGCGGCATTAAGGAGGAGCACACCCTGTTCGGCCCACTTAGTCAGGTTGCCATAGTTGAGCGGCATATCTATACCAATATCACTTTTAATTTCTTTAAAAACATTTACGAGAGATGGTGGTGGCTTTACCCTATTGGGAACAGAAAAGCTAAGCCCGTGTGCCTGGCCCTGGCCGTGGTAAGGGTCCTGCCCGAGGATAACAACGCTCACCTTATCAAATGGGGTTTGATTGAAAGCATTAAATATTAATGGACCCGGGGGGAAAATATTTTTTCCTGTTGCTTTTTCGGCTCGCAGAAAAGTAACAATCTGTTGAAAATACGGCTTCGTGAATTCCTCTTTTAATACTTCTTTCCAGGAAGGATGAATTTGAACATCCATATATTTTATTTTTATAAAAATACAAAGGTTAGGTAAACGGAGGTAAAATTAAAAGCGCCCCGAAACGATCGAAGCGCTTTGTGATCCGGATTGGATTCGAACCAATGACCCTCAGCTTAGAAGGCTGATGCTCTATCCAGCTGAGCTACCGAACCTGGTCCTGTTTTGAACAAGGGCTGCAAATATAGTATTTACTATTGTTAGCACACCCGCCTCAGAAAATAATCAGAAAAAATATTTGATGACCTCGTTTTTTATAGCGCTTTTAATTGATAAGGAGCATAGAATAAAACTATACATTTGTTAAAGAATTGGTTAGCTCGTATAGTTTTAGGCACTACATTTGCCAAATCATTGCCCACATTTATTCTCTAAAACATTAAGGAGAACCAACTTAAACTTAAAATAAGCATTTATGAAACAAAAACTTACACTGGTATTAGCTTTAGTACTGATGGCAGCAGGTAGCTATGCTCAAACGGCAAGCGGCCCGGCTAAAAAGCCATCACTCTTCGGTATTCACTTTAATGCATTGGATATAAAAACGCCTGTTACCTTTCAGAATTCCTCTAACAACAGGACTTTTACTAAGATCAGGGATATGGATTTTGGCTTCGGACTTTCTTACTGGAAAGGGTTAACTAACACAATAGATTTCTCTGCGAAAACAGGTGTATTTTTTCATGATTATGCAGCATTAGACAGGGAAGAAACAGCCATCAACGACCGGGAAATTGGCGTTGAAGTAGAACCATCTTTAAACTTTCGTCCATATAAAGACAATAGCCTTATAGCTCCCTTCCTTACTGCCGGTATCGGTGGTGGATATTATTCTGGCGAGTGGGGTGCATATGTGCCAGCAGGTGTTGGTATCCAGGTTAATCTTCTAAGTTCAACATACATTTTATTGCAGAGTCAATACCGCTTTTCGCTAACCAAAGATATAATTAAAGACAACATATTCTATTCTTTGGGAATTGCTCAAAACATTGGTAAAGAGAAAGCAGTGGTGCTTGCACCGCCGCCACCGCCGGTTATTTTAGATCGTGACAATGATGGTGTTAATGACGTAGATGATAAATGTCCAGACACTCCAGGTCTAGCTTCTTTACAAGGTTGCCCGGATACTGACGGTGATGGAATTACTGATGCTGAAGATAAATGTCCTACTGTAGCAGGTATTGCTAAATATCAAGGTTGCCCAATACCAGATACCGATGCTGATGGCGTAAATGATGAAGAAGATAAATGCCCAACTGTTAAAGGTTTGGCTCGCTACCAGGGATGTCCGATACCTGATACGGATGGCGACGGTGTAAATGATGAAGAAGACAAATGTCCTACACGTAGTGGTCCGGCAAGCAACAAAGGTTGTCCTGAAATTGCTAAAGAGGTAATTGAAAAAGTAAATATGGCTGCTAAGAATGTTTTCTTTGCAACTGGTAGTTACAAATTGTTGGCTAAATCGTTTAAGTCTTTGAATAATGTTGCTGCTATCATGGCTGCAGACGAATCATTGATGCTTGATATTGATGGTCACACAGATGAGGTTGGTAGCAACGAAAGCAACCAGACTTTGTCAGAAAATCGTGCTGGTGCAGTAAGAGAATACTTAATAAGCAAAGGTGTGGCAGAGTCTCGTACAAAGTCCACAGGCTATGGTGAAGAGAAGCCGATTGCAGACAACAAAACTGCAGCTGGCCGTGCCAAAAACAGGAGAACAGAAATGACTGTAAGAAACTATTAAAACATTTTTAAAGAGTTGAAAAGCCCCCTAAAAATTAGGGGGCTTTTTCATTTTTATGAATTTTTACGATAAGGATTTCCATAAGGATCATCCCACAAAAAAGCAGGACATCGTCCTGCTTAAAATGGTATCGAAAAGTAGTCTTAATTTAATACAGTATCCAAAGTTTGATCACTGTAATCTTTTACTACATTGTAAAGTGTGTCCCTCTCTATTGGTTTCCTTTTTACCTGCTTAATAAGTGTTACCAGTTCTTCGGTACTCATAGTGGGTGTCTGCTCTTCACTTCCTGCCATTGAATAAATTTTTGTAGAATCGTCTATGGTACCATCTATATCGTTAACCCCAAAGGCAAGGCTTAATTGTGCATTCTGCCTGCCGAGCATGGGCCAGTACGCTTTTAAATGAGGAAAATTATCCAGGTAAATTCTTGCAATAGCATATAGTCTCATATCTTCTGTAATGGTGCTTTCCGGCACATGGCTCATGTCGTTGTTGCTGTTGCGAAACTTAAGAGGGATAAATGTATTGAAGCCTCTGGTTTTATCCTGCAGGGTTCTGAGTTTGTTCATGTGGTCTACCAGGTGCTCTGGTTTTTCTATGTGGCCATAAAGCATGGTTGCATTGCTATACATGCCCAGGTTGTGTGCCGCCTCATGAATGCTGAGCCAACCCTCGCCACTCACTTTATCAGCAGCAATAACATTTCTTATATCTGGGTGAAAGATCTCTGCACCACCTCCAGGCAATGATTGCAGCCCAGCATCTTTCAATTGTTGCATGCCTTGCTCGGTAGTAAGCTTTGCTTTTCTAAACATGTAATCTAATTCAACTGCAGTGAAACCTTTGATGTGTAAGCCTGGGCGATGGGCATGTATTTTTTGGATGAGTTCTATAAAATAAGCCATGTTCATTTTAGGGTGAACCCCGCCCACAATGTGTACTTCTGTAATAGGTTTGCCGTCGTAGCCTTTTACAATATCCAGCATCTGGTCTATAGAGAGTTCCCAACCTTCCTCCTTGTTGGCATAGAGCCTGGAGTATGAGCAAAATTTACAACTGAACACACACACATTGGTGGGCTCGATATGAAAATTACGGTTGAAGTAAGTTTTGTCTCCGTGCAGTTTTTCCCTGATAAAATTGGCAAGTGTTCCAACAAATGGCAGACTCCCTTTCTCAAAAAGCAGCTCGCATTCTTGTTCGGTGATGCGCACACCATCTTTCACCTTTTGCGCAATGTTTTTTAAGCCATTGTCTTGCGTGGCAGAGATTAAAATATCGAGGGAACTGAGCATGGGTAATTTTTTTGCAAATTTACGATGATAATAAGTTTAAATATTTCTTTTAGTAAATGATTATACTCCTTTTTCATTGCTTCTACAATGAAGCGATTTCTGTGTTGTAACAAATAAATATCTATCTTCCAAGCTGTAAGAACTTACCCTAAAAACTTGTCTATGAGTATTAAGTTTCGCCTGATTTTTATGAGTTTTCTCCAGTTTTTTGTATGGGGTGCATGGTTGATAACCGTTGCAAATTATTGGTTTGGTACAAAACAATGGGAAGGCGACAAGTTCGGTGATGTGTTTGCTACACTTGGGTATTCATCTATCATTATGCCGGCGCTTACGGGCATCATTGCAGATAAATTTTTAAATGCAGAAAGACTGTATGGCATCCTTCATATTATTGGCGGTTTGTTTTTAGCCTGTATACCCATGGCCGGCAGCCCAGCCGCCTTTTTTGGAATTATATTCGGCGCCATGCTTTGTTATATGCCCACAATTTCCTTGTCTAATTCTATTGCGTATACTATCCTAAAGAACAACAACTATGATGTAGTAAAAGTTTTTCCTCCAATCAGGGTTTGGGGTACCATTGGTTTCATTGCAGCAATGTGGCTCACTAACCTTTCGGGCAATAAGGCCTCAGGTAATATGTTTTACATTTCTGCTGCTGCCGCAATTATACTCGGGCTATACTCCTTCACTCTTCCCAAGTGCCCACCACAAAAATTAATCTCCGAGAATGCTACCCTTGGCCAGAAATTGGGACTGGATGCTTTTAAATTATTTAAGACACCAAAAATTGCAATGTTCTTTATATTCTCTATGTTTTTAGGAGCGGCATTACAACTCACCAATATGTATGGCGATGTTTATTTGTCAGAGTTTGCAAAAGTTCCGGCATACGCCGAATCATTTGTTGTGAAATACTCTACCATCATCATGTCTATCTCCCAGATATCAGAAACACTTTTTATTTTAGCGATTCCGTTTTTTCTAAAAAGATTTGGAATAAAGCAAGTCATGTTTATTTCTATGATTGCATGGTTTTTGCGCTTCGGATTGTTTGCCTACGGTAATCCCGAAGAAGGCCTGTGGATGATTATCGTTTCTTGCATCGTTTACGGAATGGCTTTCGACTTTTTCAATATCTCCGGGTCATTGTTTATTGAGACGTCTACAGATCCCAAGATCCGGTCTAGCGCTCAAGGACTTTTCATGATGATCACCAACGGTTTTGGCGCTGTGCTTGGCAGTATCCTCAGCGGAAAAATGATTCAAAATTTTTACACAGATGCTGCCGGGGTGCGGGACTGGCATGGCATCTGGCTGGTTTTTGCGATCTACGCATTAACGGTCGCTATTCTATTCCTTATTTTCTTTAAGCACAAGCATGACCCCAGAGAGATTGCAAAAGTGGCGCACTAATTTTCAACGCAACCCGGTGTAATTAGCTACATGCTTCGCAGCTGGAGTTGGGACATGGTGTCCATCTGTACAGGTTTTTAATGAATATTAGTTTGGAGAATTCAACAGCCTACCGCTGGCTTGATATTTGTTTTTGTATTCCAAAAACAAATTATGGCAACAGCAAAGAAAGCGGCGAAAAAAAAGACAGCAACTAAAAAGAGCGCAGATCCGTGTTGGGACGGGTATGAGAAAGTGGGCACCAAAAAGAAAAATGGTAAATCCGTGCCCAATTGTGTGCCCGAAAAGAAATGAGTATCACTCAATGCATTTAAACACTAAAGCCCTCGCATGTAGAGGGCTTTAGTATTAGAAATTTTTAAGATTGATTATTTATGCGCCTCAATCTTTTTTACAAAGTTCGCTTTAGGCTGAGCACCTACCAGCTTATCTACTACTTCACCATTCTTTACGAACAAAATTGCGGGTATGCTGGTAATGCCATAGGTCATTGATACCTGCGGATTGTGATCTACATTAACCTTACCTATCTTAACAGTGCCATCATATTCTTTGGCCAATTCTTCAATAACTGGTCCTATTGCACGGCAAGGGCCGCACCATTCTGCCCAAAAATCAATAACAGTTAATTTATCTGAATCCAATACCTCGGTTTTGAAGTTTGCGTCTGTGAGTTCAAGTGCCATAATTATGTGTTTAAATTTTTAATGTATATCAGTAACGCAAAGTTAATTCCAAATGTGTTAAGGTGCAGTTATGACATATCCACAGCATGTGACGAAACAATGGCCGCCCCAACCAAGAGCCAAAATGGCAAGGAAGATCATTATGTTACCACGTTTACCTCCAGGTATTGATGCCCATTTAGAAAAACGGCCATTTCATCGTTCATAGTAAAGCCATTATCTGCTGTTTGCATCGTTATTTTATGCTGTTGCACTTGGTCGTGCAGGTTAAATTTTATAGAGGTTTTTCCCGGATGCTCTTTAATGTTGTGGTCTATAAAGTTGATGAGCTCCTCGTCTATCAATGCAGCATCTGCTCCAATAATAATCTGTTTGGTAAGTGTCTGCTTTACAGATTCCAATAAGTGCATTTTACTAAAATTAAATTCAAATTCTCCCTGCTTGTATCTCCTTTCTCTGAACGCTCCTTCTATCATAAGGATCATGCCTTTTTCAAAGTAATGGAGGTATTTCACATAATCTTCCTGGAAGAGGAAGAAATCTGTTTTGCCGGTGAAATCTTCAATGAATAAGACGCCGTAATTTTTACCGGTTTTTGTGAGGCGGTGTTGTGCATCTACTACCAGTCCCGCAAGGCGTAACGCTTTTGAAGTGGGAACGGTAGCAATCACTTTCTTAATCTCCAAAAAATCTGCAATCGGGGTAATGTTATAGTGCTTTAGTTCGAACTGAAAATTGTCCAACGGGTGCCCGCTCATGTACATGCCGGTAACTTCCTTCTCAAAATCGAGTTGCTGAATTAATTGCCATGGTGCGCAGGAACCTAATTTTGGTGGCACTATGTCCGGCATCTGCAAATCTCCAAACAAAGTGTTACTAGTGCTGGCAGCGTTAGACTGGTATACTGCTCCAAATTTTAATATTTTTTCAAGGCACATTACATCACCAGGGGCCACGTAAAAATATTGTGCCCGATGCATGTCTTGAAAACAATCAAATGCACCGCTATAAATTAAACTTTCCAACGACTTCTTGCTTACTGCCCGCAGGTTTACCCTTTTTACGAGGTCAAAAATATTTTTGAACTGACCGTGTTTGTTCCGTTCTTCTATAATGTTTTCAATAGCATTTTCGCCAACTCCCTTCAAACCACTAAAACCGAAACGGATCTCCCCATTTTTGTTTACAGCAAATCCATTTTGAGACTCATTAATATCCGGTCCAAGCACCATAAGGCCCATACGCTTGCACTCTTCCATAAAGAAAGTGATCTTATCTATGCTTCCAGCATGGTTGAGTACTGCAGCCATATACTCGCTAGGGTAGTGGGCTT
>JAYTBG010000219.1:0-4227 GCA_043737055.1 Chitinophagaceae bacterium
TATCTAAATCAGTTTGCTGGTACGCCCTTTCTATTAATCTTATCTGCGGATATTGCGACACAAACTCTTTAATTTCTTCACTAATGGTTATGCCAACGACGGTTACATTAGCTTCCGGCGAGTTATTTAAAATAGCCGACAGTTTTTCCATACCTACATAACCCCCGCCTACTACCAGTACAGAAAGTTGGTTCAACTTTAAAAATATTGGAAACAGGGGATTACCATCTACAGTCAGGTCTGACTCTTTTACCGGTAAAATTGTTTCTTTAGTATCTACCATTTAATAACCCAAGACAGTTGTCTTTTTTTATGTTGGAGGCAAAAATAGGGAATCTCTACCAAATTAGTAGACTATTAAAAAATAATTTCATGGAGATAGCCATAGGCTTTTTAGTACTACGATTATTTTTTAGACTGCCTTAGATTTCTGCCAGTACTTGCCTGGCTTTGTCAATAGTTTCATCTAAATCCTGGTACGAAAGAGCATTGTTCAAAAACCAGCTTTCAAAAGCAGATGGTGGGAGATAGATGCCCTTCTTAAGCATGCCATGAAAAAATCCGGAGAACATTGCGTTGTTTGCAGAAGCTGCAGATGTAAAGTCAGTCACAGGATGATCGCTGAAATGAATACTGATCATGGAACCAAACTGGTTGATTACATAAGGCTGACCCCAGGCTGCTAACACAGCATCAAGCCCGTTTTTAAGATAGATTGTTTTTTCTTCCAGCTCCGTATAAATAGAAGGATTGTTTTTTAATTCAGTCAGCATCGTAAAACCGGCGATCATAGCAATCGGATTTCCGCTCAAAGTGCCCGCCTGGTAAACATTGCCTAGCGGTGATATATGTTGCATAATTTCTCTTCTGCCTGCAAAAGCTCCCACTGGCATACCGCCGCCAATTACTTTTCCGTAGGTAACCAAATCTGCCTTTACATTTAATTTTTCCTGTGCGCCACCAGCGCCCAGCCTAAATCCTGTCATCACTTCATCAAAGACGAAAACGATGGCTTCTTCATCACATATTTTTCTAAGTGCTTCCAGGAAACCTGCCTGCGGCAAAACACAACCCATATTGCCTGCAACGGGCTCCACAATAATGGCTGCAATTTCTCCCCTGTGTTTGTTCACTAATTGCTGCACAGCGCCCAGGTCATTGAAGGGTGCCGCCAGTGTATCGTTGGCAACACCTGCAGTTACACCCGGCACTGTTTGTATATTAAATGTTGCCATCCCACTCCCGGCTTTCACTAAAAAAGAATCCGCATGACCATGATAGTGACCTTCAAACTTGATGATCTTATTTTTGCCCGTGTACCCTCTTGCCAAACGAATGGCACTCATACATGCTTCTGTACCGCTGCTCACCATCCGCACCAGGTCTACATTGGGTACCATGCTTACAATCAGTTCTGCCATTTCTATTTCCAGCTCAGTAGGTGCGCCAAAAGAAGTAGAACCCAAAGCTTTCTCCTGGATGGCTTTCACCACGGGTTCGTAAGCATGGCCCAATAACATCGGCCCCCATGAAGCGATGTAGTCAATATATTTATTGCCATCTGCATCGTAGAGATAAGCACCCTTCGCACTCCTCATAAACACGGGTGTACCACCCACACTTTTAAATGCTCTTACCGGGGAGTTAACACCACCGGGAATAACTTGTTGGGCTCTGTCGAATAGTTGTTTGCTTGTATCGTACATGGGGTTTTTTGTTTTGTAACCGGCATTCAAACTTTACTCACCTTCTTTGGCGTCGCACTCTTGTACATATAATCTATACTCAACTTTTACTGAAGCATATTGCGCCTTTGCTTCTCTTTGCATCTTTGCGTAAAACCAATTTAGCTTATGTCGTCAGAGTTGTGCTTCAATGCATACTCAGTTTTTACAGAAATCTATTTGCGCCCTTGCCTCACTTTGCGGCTCTGCGTGAAACTACCCTAACAACTTAACGGCATCCTTCGCAAAATACGTTGCTATCAAATCGGCTCCCGCTCTTTTAAAAGAAGTCAACGTTTCAATGATCGCTTTGTTCTCATCTATCCATCCCATTTTTGCAGCCGCTTTTATCATCGCATATTCGCCGCTGATATTGTATACACTAACGGGAACGTCTACTGCATTTTTTACTTCTCTTACAACATCAAGATAGGAAAGCCCTGGCTTTACCATCACAATGTCAGCGCCTTCCTCTACATCCATCATGGCTTCCTTCACCGCTTCAATCCTGTTGGCATAATCCATCTGGTAAGTTTTCTTATCGCCAAAGCCAGGCGCACTATCCAACGCATCCCGGAAAGGACCGTAAAAGCAAGAAGCATATTTGGCACTGTAGGCCATGATGCCTGTTTTGGTAAAATTATTTTGTTCAAAACTTTCCCTGATGGCACCAATTCTTCCATCCATCATATCGCTGGGTGCCACCATATCGGCACCCGCAGCTGCGTGACTCAAACTCATTTTTACCAAAGCTTCTACCGTAGGATCATTTACGATCTCGCCATTTTCTACAATGCCATCATGGCCGTAAGAAGAGTAAGGATCGAGGGCAACATCTGTCATCACATACATTCCCGGCACGGCATCTTTAATGGCTTTGACGCTGCGTTGCATCAATCCATTAGGGTTCCAGGCTTCTTTGCCAGTATTGCCTTTCACGTCATCTGTTGCTTTTACAAAAAGCAACACGCATTTTATTCCCATGCTCCACAACTCTTTTACTTCTTTTACGGTGTTGTCTATCGAGTAGCGATAGTAACCCAGCATAGATGGAATTTCAAAAGCCACATTTGTTCCCTCGTCAATAAACAACGGAGCAATAAAATCATTGGGTGTTAAGTTCGTTTCTGCCACCAGGCTCCTGATTGCGGGGTTCTGGCGGAGGATACGGTTCCTTCTAAGCAATTCCATAACTATTGATTTATGATTTCTGATGTGTGATTTATGATTTAATCATTCACCAGGTTCTAACAAGTATTTGAGCGGCGGTCCCATTCGTTTCGTTCTTCATCAGATATTTCAGAAACCCAATTGCGTGGGTGCAAACAAGCTTCCTGCATTCTATATTCTTCAGTGCCAAATGGTGGTTGGTAGTTGTATTCAAACCTTACACTGGGCGGTAAGCTCATTAAAATGCTCTCCGTCCTTCCATTTGTTTTTAAACCAAACAAAGTACCTCTATCGTGTACTAAATTAAATTCAACATAGCGACCTCTTCTTATTTCCTGCCAATATTTATTCTCTGCACTATACGCCAGTGCTTTCCTTTTTTCTACAATAGGAATATATGCTTCAATAAATGCATCGCCGCAGGCTTTGCCAAAGCTCATCCAGAAATCAACATCCTGTTGTTCGTTGGGCCGCTGGTAATCGTAAAAAATCCCACCCAGGCCGCGGCGCTCTTCATTTCGGTGCCAGTTCACAAAATAGTTATCACAATCCTTTTTAAATTTTGGATAAAAACCAGCATCAAATCCATCGCACACATCTTTGTAGGTCTGATGAAAATGTTTGGCATCTTCTTCAAATAAATAATAGGGCGTTAGGTCTGTTCCGCCACCAAACCAGGAAGCCCCCCCACCCCCTAAAGCGGGGATTGAAGCAGCACCGTGCTTAGGCTGAATATCAAACATTCTGTAGTTACAATGCACCGTTGGAACAAAAGGATTAACGGGGTGCAACACGATTGAAATACCGCATGCCCACCAGGACATCTCTTCATCTGTTGACGGTAAATTTTTCAACTGGCTTTTCATTTGGTCACTAACTTCTCCAAAAACTATAGAAGTATTTACGCCGCCTTTCTCAAAGACATTTCCATTGGCTATCACCCTAGTCTTGCCTCCGCCGCCTTCAGTTCTCTCCCACTGGTCTTCAAAAAACTTAGCCTTTCCATCACAGGCTTCCAGCGCAGCACAAATGTTATCTTGCAACTGGTGAACGATGTTTATCCAATCTTCCTTTATTTTATTATTCCTATCCATTTTAAAAAAGACAAAATCTACGATTAGCAAATCCCCTTAAAAAACAGGAGTTCAGTTCTCACCCTTTGAGGGAGCTAGAGGGGGCTTCTGTATTCCTTCACAGCATCCACAAAAGCCCTTGCATGATCTACTGGTATATTAGGCGTGATGCCATGACCGAGATTAGCAATATAATTTTGCGGCCCAAAAGCATCAATCATTTCCTTCACCGCTTTTTTTATTTCAGGAATAGGGGCCAA
>JAYTBG010000220.1:0-4215 GCA_043737055.1 Chitinophagaceae bacterium
GGCGATCAAATCTTCCGTTGTATGGCCGGCAATAAGACTAAAACCTAGACTAAGCTTTTGGTCAAGAAATTTGTACTGGCCGTTAAAAGTACCTATGTATTTATCCAATTGCGAATTTTTGAAAGTACCGTTGGTGGAAGATGCCAGGAAAGAGGCTCTGAATTTTCCATTGTCGTTACCACCGCTAAATGCAAGATTATAGTTTTGAGACAGTTCCTTGTTTAATAATTCTTTAAATACGTCTACATTTGCTCCCTTATCCTGACCTGTGATAGCATATTTCCCTAACGCAGTTCTGAATTCTCCTGCATCCAGCATCTCATATTTTTTCATGTAACCTGTATTTACACTCCAGCTCGTACCAAACTCAAGTTTAGAATTTCCTGCTGTACCTGTCTTTGTAGTAATCGCAATTACACCATTAGCACCACGGGAACCGTATATAGCCGCTGACGACGCATCTTTTAGCACATCAATAGATTGTATGTCATTTGGATTGATAAAGAGTAAAGCGTTTGCATCTGGACTTGCTCCGAAGTTAGTGCCAAAATTAGGCCTGGCAGAACGACCATCCAACGGCACCCCGTCTATAACATACAAAGGACCCGTACTAGTTCTGATGGAGCTATTACCCCTGATTTTTACCGTAGTAGCCGCACCAGGCTGGCCAGAATTGCTTGTTACCTCTAAACCTGGCACCTTATTTTGCAACAATTGGTCAGGGTTTGTTATTACACCTTGGTTAAAGTCTTTAGCCTGAACAGATGCTACCGCACCTGTCAAGTCTTTTTTACGAACAGTACCATAACCAATAACAACTACCTCATCCATACTTCCTACACTCGTAAGAAGTGTAATGGTTACAGGATCACTTCCTGAAACCTTTACTTCCTGCTGGCCATAACCTGTGGCAGAAAACACCAACGTCGTGTTAGCCGAAACTCCGGCTAAAGTGAAATCACCTTCTGAATTGGTGGAAGTTCCCTTGTTACCACCTTTGACCGTGACAGAAACACCAGCAACAGGCTGACCGTCTTTGTCTTTAACTGTTCCGGAAACATTTGATTGGGCGAGTGCGGTTGCGGTGAAAGCTAGAGTAGCAAGCACAAGCAAGCAGATTTTTTTTCGTAAAACAAGCAGCATAATCGATGATTTTGGTAGATACAAAAATGAAATACAAAAAATGAGTCTATTTGATTGGCGATGGTAGCACTTGGAAAGTAGTACCTTTTTTCTAATACCAATGACGATAAACCCATTAAACAATGACTGAAATTAATATAAATTACAGCTTACAAAATCATCATTATAAAATAATACCATCTAAACTCCAGTGCAAACAATGCCGCAAACGTTTGTTGTGGATATAATTGTTAATTTTACGATAAAGAATTTTTAGCAAATGAATAACACTACGCTTAAAAATATTTCCCAACTCCTAGAGCTCAGTATATCCACAGTTTCGAGAGCATTAAAAAATCATCCAGATATTTCGGACCGCACAAAGCGCAGGGTCATTGAACTTGCTAAAACCATGGATTATGAGCCCAACGTAAACGCAGTCAATCTCCGAACTAACAATACACGGTTGTTCGGATTGATTGTTCCTTCTATATCCGTATACTTTTATGACTCCTTTATTTCTGCAGTGGAGGAAGAATGCCGAAAAAACAATTATTCGCTCATGATTTTGCAGTCCGGCGATGATCCTGACATAGAAGCAGCCAGTTTGAAACTTTGCCGTCAAAACAGGATCACGGGATTATTTGCATGTCTATCGTCGCACAATAACAAGATTGATCCATATCTAAAATTTAATGAGCTTAAAATACCGGTCATTTTTTTTGATAAGGTGCCCGAGGTTAAAGATTGTAACAAAGTTTGCCTGGCAGATGCTTCAGCCTCCAGCATGGCCGCAGACGCCATCATTAAGAAAAAGAAGAAAAAGGTGCTTGCATTGTTTGGCGATCCACGGCTACTGATAACACGAAAGAGAGAGACCGCATTTTTAAAAACCATGAAGAGCAAGGCAGCATCAACAGCCCTTGTGTTGCACTATGCTTGTAATGCTAAGGAGGCTGAAGACCATACATCAAAATATTTAGATGAGCAGCCAGATACCGTTTTTTGCATGAGCGATGAAATCTTGTGTGGAGTGATGATCGCTATCCAGAAAAAAAAATTAAGCATACCAGCCAACATTTCTGTGATAGCCCTCAGTAACGGCTTTATTCCAAAGCTTTTTCACCCAGAAATTACTTATATAGAAACCAGTGGCCATAAATTAGGTAAACTTGCCTTTAGCAGCATGATGGCCAATTTGGGTGGTAGTACATTTATCCAGGAGCTCACTACAGAAGCTATTTTAGTAGCGGGGGGATCTTTGTAACAACCTTTCCCTCGTGAAAAAATAGAATTACATAAGGGCGTTCTCAGCGGTTTCATAAGCTGACTGTTAGTAAGCACTGATTTTAGCGTCGATTGCCGCATAAGTTAAAGAGCCATTCTCCCGGATGGCTCTATAACAGTATCAGGTATTATTTGAATTTTACTTGAAAATAATCAGACGTTCCTTGTTTAGTTTTTTGCCCGCATTATCCATCAGGTAAATGGTATAAATACCTGAAGCGTTGTTTCCCAAATCCACAAAAATGGGGGTGTAGGCGCCAAACATCACATATTTCGCCTGGTATACTAAAGTACCTTTTCCATCATGTACAGTCAGCATTCTTGGCTGAAGATTGTTTACATCGCTTAAGAATCTTACCTGAAATTTTCCTGTTGATGGATTGGGGTAAACGAATAGGTTACCATTAGTAGAATCGGCAACGTTCACCACATTAGACATCACAGAGCAACCTGCGGCATTGGTAATTTGCATTTTATATTTTCCAAGTCCATCAACATTTATATTCAAGTTGTTGGTGGTCTGGCCAGCAAGCCTGACGTCGTTTTTGAACCACTCATATATGTTTCCTGTTCCTGCCGCATTGGATGCAGTAAGAGTAGTAGTAAGCCCGGGGAACAACCTGGTATAAGCGCTTGCGCTCACAACGGGCGTAGCCGGCAATGCGTTTACCGTAACACTAATAACTGACCTTGAACTTTGGCATCCCTGGCTATTGGTTTGACTTACATAATAGATTGTGGTACCAGGTGTGTTAGTTGAAGGTATGGGAGCCGTTGTGCTTGCTCTACCGCCTGTAGAAACAGTATACCAATTAAGGTTGCTTCCGGTTGTTGCTGTTGCTGAAAGCATTTGAGCACTTGAACCCTGGCAAAGGCTAACAGGTGTTGTTACTAAAGTCGCCGCAGGGGCTGAATTGACTGTCACCGCAATCATGGATCTCGGCCCTTCTATTGCTGAAGCATTTACCTGGCTCACATAATAATTGACAGTACCTGCTGTGCTTGTGGCTGGAACCGGGGCGGTAGGTGTACCTGTCCCGCCGGTTGCCGTTGTGTACCACAACAAGCTGTTGCCAGTAGACGCAGTCGCCGTTAGTGGAGTTGCTACAGCATTTTGACAATAGCTAACCGCGGGGGTAACTGTTGGCGCCGAGGGCGCTGGCAGACCACCAAACTTTACATCATCAAAATAATAAATTCTCTCTCCTGCCACAGCTCCGGTTACACCAAAGTTGAAGAAGATGGATACCTTGTTGTAATTGAATGCAAGGTTCAATGCTGCAGTGCCCGCTGCCTGGCTGGCAAAATTAAATTCCAATGTCTGCCAGCCGCTAGCAGTCGTTACTGTGGCTTCTGTTTCTACAGATTTTGTGCCGTCGTTTTTGTCTTCCACTTTCAACCTCACTTTTATGCCTGCATGTGGAGACCATACCCTCACATTCATTTTGGTAGCAGTCGCCGTAAAGGGAATATTGCTGCTGAAGCCTGTTTGAAAGTTAGCCGCATTTACAGCAGTTTCCGTAGCTCCTGCCCACAACTCGGCAGTATTTGTTTTAATCACTTTGGCCACTTTATTGGTTGCCAATGTAGGGTCTGTTACCACTGTGGATTGCTCGGCTCCGCCAAATCCAACTACACCATAATTTATTGTGGCATCATCAAAGGTTACCGGTAGGTTCATCTGTGTTAGTCCGCCGCCACCACCCGCGGCTGCACCAAACTTCACATCGTCAAAATAATAAGTTCTCTCTCCGGCCACAGCACCTGTTACGCCGAAGTTGAAGAAGATGGATACCTTGTTGTAAT
>JAYTBG010000221.1:0-10061 GCA_043737055.1 Chitinophagaceae bacterium
CCTGAAAGAAATTTTGTTGCGTGGTGTTATTTATGGTGAGGGAATTTCGCTCTGAAAGGCTGTAACTGCCATAGGCCGTCACTTTCGGCCCCCATTGATCCCTGAAATTAACACCAAGCGATTTACTAACGTTGATACCATCGTTGTTACCAAAATTACCAAAAGCAGAACCTACTCCCGCCCCACCCCTGCCAATACCCATGCTGCGAGCCATGCCGCCCATCATAGCTCCCATCGGACTTCCACTATTGCCAAAATTAAAAGTGCTTGCGTTGGTATTATTAATATTTCCTATTACGGAAACCTGCCGCTCGTTGTTAAACATGTTTAGGGAAACTCCTGCCTGGTACCTATCTTCTGTGCCAGCACCAGCACTTACGTTTCCAAAGTATCCTTTGTTCTTATCTTTTTTTAATTGAATGTTTAAAGTCTTGCTTGCTTCCCCATCCCTCACACCCGTAAAAGCACTCTGATCGCCGTAATCGTCTATCACCTGTATCTTGTCTACCATATCTGCATTTAGTTCCCTGGTTGCAGTAGTGACGTCGCCACCAAAAAAATCTTTGCCGTTCACCCTCACTTTCGTCACCTCTTTCCCTTGCGCCGTTACCTTGCCAGCTTTATCTACTTCTATGCCTGGAAGCCTCTTTAATACTTCCTCCACATTATCGTTTTTGCGAAACATTGTGCTGTCTATTTGGTAAGAAACGGTGTCTTCTTTAATTTGAATTTTTGCCGCTTGCACTGTTACAGCTTCCAACGTATAATCGCCGGGTGCCAGCACGATATCCCAAATGTTTTGTTCGCCAGAAGAGGCGCTGTAGTCGTACTCATTTACAAATCTTTTATAGCCAATAAAACTCACTGCCACCTGCACTTTTGCAGCAGCAACATTGCTTAAACTGAAATTTCCTTTTTCATTGGTAATTGTTTTCAGGGAATCTTTTTTGCCGGTATAATAAAGCACTACCGATGCCCCGGCGAGCGGCTTTCCGTCTTCCGCTTTTACGGCTCCTTTTACTACTAACTGCTTTTGTGCAACTGTTGTAAGCGAAAGAAAGAGAGAGGTGAGGGCGAGGAATAAATATCTCATGTAGTATTTTCTAAGCATTGTTTTGAACTGCATGCAATATCCTATTATTCTACGAATGTGTTCATAGATTTTTACAAATGGTAAGCAAGCTTTTTAAATGGGCGGGTTATTGTCTCCGGGTAGTACTTTAGGAAAGCTATCAATAAAGGATGTAATGAGTTGGCGAAAGTTCCGCTCTCCCCCAAAAAGGAAATGATGGCGGATGGGTAGCGCATAAATTGGGTACTCCAACAATTCTTTCTCGAATTTTTGCAGCCGCACAGCATCCTTTTCAGTAGTAATAATAATTTTAGACGTTGACTCTATAGCCTCAAATTGTTTTTTAATATCGAGCAACTCTTCTGTAGAAAATATATGGTGATCTGCATAGCGCAACATGTCGTAGGAACTGACATAGCCAGCTAGAAAGTCTTTGAGCGATTTAGGATTGGCGATACCACAGAGTAATAGTACATCTGTATCTGCTCCAAAGCTGGCGATACTTTTATTAAAAAGATGGTATGGCTGTCCGTATATTATTTCGGTAAAAAACACGGTCTGATCAGGCTTTAGGCTTAGTTCAGTAAGTGTGCTTTCTTTTTCCTGCTGGGTAAAACCTGGAGGGCACTTGGTGACAATCACAATGTGCGCCCTTTTAATACTTGCCCGCACATCTCTTAGATCACCGGCGGGCATCATAAAATCACGGGTGTATAAATTTTTACATTCGGTTAAAACGATGTTGAGGCCAGCATTTACAGTTCTATGTTGAAAGGCATCATCTAAAATAATGACTTCGGTTTCTGGCCTCTGGTGCAACAATTGCGGTATGGCAACCAATCTCTCTTCTCCAACGGCTACCGTATTGGCTGCAAACTTTTGATGAAACTGCATGGGCTCATCTCCAATTTCCAATGCCGTGCTTTGCTCATTGGCAATGGCAAATCCTTTGGTTTTCCTTTTATAGCCCCTGCTAAGCGTGGCTGTTTTATAGCGATGCTGCAGAAACTCCACCAGGAATTCTGTCATAGGCGTTTTCCCTGTGCCACCAACGGCAAGGTTACCTACGCAGATTAATGGAAAATTAAAGCTGGCAGACTTTAGCACATTTACATCATACAGCCAATTGCGCAACCAAATAATAAGGCCGTATAAAAAAGCCAATGGAAGCAGCAGGTATCTAAAACTTTTGAGTAGCAATGGCAGAATAAATTAAGTGCATTAAAAACTATAAATTCTTTCGGGGCTTATGCAATAGTCCAGCTTTACATCGTACCTGTTGGTGTCGTGGATTATTGGTTCCGGGTCAAAATAACTAAACCCAATTTTAATAACATCGCTCCTACATTTTTTTAAATAACGATCGTAGTATTCTTTACCATAACCAACCCTGTGCCCTTTTACAGAATAGGCAAGTAAGGGTACAATCACCATATCAATTTCTTCAGGCAACATAGGCGTTGAATTTACCGGCTCCGGGATACCAAATTTATTTAGCTCAAATTCGGTGTCGTTATGCACCAGCACACTTTGCATTGCCAGTGTGGTAGGATGAACAACAGGATAAAATAACAGCTGCTCGGGATTCTTGAAATAACAGTAGTCGGTAATGGGTTCCGGGTCAAACTCATGCATTTTTATTAGCGGAGCATAGGTCATTATAAGGGATGGTATATCAATCTCAAGCCTCTGAAACTGGGTGAGGAGCAAATCATCTGCCTTCATTTGTTCGGACACCGAGAGGGCCTTCCGCTTTTGAATGTACAATTTACGTAGCTCTTCTTTTTTCATTTTATTGAGGCTGCTCCTCTTGTTTAAAAATGGAAAATATGGTTGTGCCGTAGTTTCTTTCTGTGCGATAAAACGGCGTTTTCTTGTAATCGTTGCGGGGAGTATGTTCCAGCACAAACCATCCGCCGTGATTGAGTAATTTCTTTTCAAAAATTCTAAAGGGTAAATCGTCGATTGTAGTGAGTGCATAAGGCGGCCCTGCAAAAATGAAATCATATTGTTGGTTACAGGTTTCTATAAATTTAAAAACATCAGACTTCACTACTTTAAAATTTTCCAACTGTAGCATAGCGGATGTTTTTTTTATAAACTCGTACATCGTAGGATCTTTTTCTACGATAGTCAGATCTTCGCAGCCCCGGCTCGCCAACTCATAACTGATGCAGCCTGTTCCTCCAAACAAGTCTAATGTTTTTAGTGTTTCAATCTGAAGGTTATTTTGGATAACGTTAAACAAACCCTCACGTGCAATATCCGTGGTAGGCCTTGTATGCGGCATAATTGTAGGGGGGATAATTTTTCTACCCTTGTGAATGCCGCTTATGATACGCATGAAACTAGTTGGCTTAAAGGACTAAAAAAATGAACCGGGTATTGGCTTACGGCCTGTGAATAGGCCACATCGCTGTTACTTTCCTCTAATCGTATATCCATAAAGTACCGGTAGAGCTCTTCGTATAAGTTTGATTTTTGATCGATAAAACCACTTATCATGAGTGGCCCACTCTCCGGCAAGAATTCGTGCTGGGCGCTTACATTTAATAAGTGGTACGCCACATCGGTTGGGGTAGTGTACTCAAAAAAACGGGCAAGTTGCAGTGAGCCCTCTTTTATTAAAACTACTCTTATGCTGTGTTGATAAACCGTACAAAAAAGACCGTTAACCTGTTTGCAAAACAACGGTAATTGTAGTGCAATGGAATGATGAACCTGCGCACCAGGAAAATGTTTCATCAGCAAAGATGCTATCCTTTCGTCTACCCTAACTCCGGCAGTCATGTAAAGTTGTTCAACGTTTTCTACAACCATACTGCTCTTGGCATTGGGGCCATATAGTAAACCTAACATCTCAGGCAGGTCGGCGTCATTAAAAAATTCGGCAGGCACAAAAGTGCATTCTTTAAAGTTGTAACAAAGCTGGCAACTGATATGGCCCGGCAAATTTTCGGTTTCAAAAATTTTACCCAGGTTCTCTACAAATTGTGCGGGCGAGCTGTCTTTTGACACATGATAAACGTATAACGCCTCTATGCACAACGGATCCTTGGTGTAGTAAACCAACGAAACCGCATCCCATCCGGCCTCTACCAACAAATGAAAAGCCTCCTCTTGCTGTAGCTGCGGCAATATTTTAAATGCAGTTTTCAAATAATTAATTTAGGCTGGCAAAATAAGATAAATTTGCCGCTTTATGGAAAGTGCTTCATCGACAAACAATTTAAAAGTAGACGTCAATAATCGTCAGATTTTATCGATCGCATTGCCCATTACGCTTGCCATTTTAATACCACAAATAAATATGCTTACCAATAGCATATTCCTCGGCCAACTAAGCACGGAGGCGTTGGGCAATGCTGGTATTACAGGAGTTTTTTACCTCATATTTGCGGTGGCGGGCAACGGCCTCAACAACGCCTTGCAAACCGTATTTTCAAAAAGTGCCGGGGGTGGAAAACCCGAAGTATTCAAAATCATTTTAGCCCAGGGCATTCGAATTGGGATGCAATTCGCTTTGGTTTGTATTCTTTTTACATGGTTCATTGCCCCTTTCATTATGCGGGCTGTAGCTGACCCTTCTGCCTACCCTCAGGAAATGAGTTTCCTCAAAATCCGAATATTGGGTCTGCCATTTTTATTCCTGTTTCAGATGGGCAATGCATTTTTAGTGGCCTCTCTCAACAGCAGGTGGCTCATGATCGGATTTATTTTTGAAGCGCTTGTAAATGTGTTGTTCGATTACCTTCTCATTTTTGGCAAAGGCGGCTTTCCAGAGTTGGGCTTTAATGGTGCAGCCATAGCTTCTGTGTTGGCGGAGGTAACAGGCATGCTAGTGATAGTATTGGTATTAATTTTTACCGGCCTCAAAAAAAAATACGGCTTGCTGGAAGGATTGAAATTCGATCGTTTTTTTAATAAGGAAATTCTTCGGGTGTCTGTCCCGTTGGTTACCCAATATATCATTAGCGTTACCACATGGTTGGTATTTTTTTTATTGATAGAAGGCCGGGGAACAGAGGCCAAAGCCGTGAGCAATGTAATGCGAAACGTATTTGGAATAGCGGGAGTTTTTGTTTGGGCTTTTGCCAGTACCACGAGCTCTATGGTGAGTAATTTAATGGGACAACAAAGAGAAGACAAAGTTATTCCCCTTGTAGTGCGCATCATGTTTTGGAGTCTCGGATTTTGCGCATTCATGTGCGGCCTGCTTAACTTATTTCCCGAAATATTTTTCAGACTTTTTGGCCAGGATGAATCTTTTGTTGCAGCAGGAATTCCTGTAATTAGAATGGTATCGTTGGGACTTTTGTTTATGAGCGTCGCCAATATTTGGTTGAACGCAGTAACCGGCACGGGCAAAACAAAAATGAACTTAGCCATCGAAATCGTGGCTATTACTCTCTACCTTGGCTACACCTGGTATTTTATGAAAGTGAATTATGTGTCGCTTGCCATGGCATGGAGCAATGAGTTTATTTACTGGACCGCCATTTTTTTAATGGCCTTTGCATTTTTAAAAAGTGGCCGATGGAAAACAAAAGCTTCAGAAAATGTCAACATTAATTAATTAGAAAACCTGTGTAAGCTTCATCTCACTGCAACGCATACAGGAAAACAGATTTGTAAATTATAGTTGGCTTATTTCCACTCCTGTATTTTTCTTAACGCCTCCGCTTTGTGTTGCGCATCATCTTCTGTATTGGCTTTCAACTGTTGCACGGTCTTTAGCAACGCCACCGCCTTTGCCACCTGCCTATCCCGGTGGTAAGCATTAGCGAGGGAAATATAATTTAAAATAAAAAGTGGCTGCAGGGATTTGGACTTTTCAAAATACATGATGGCATTTTTTATGGAACCTTGCGGCACCCCACCGTAAAATATTTTGGCTCCGGCCTTTTCTACCGCACTCACGTTGCTTATTTCATAATTCCAGCGGCCAAGGATGTGCCATGCCAGGTAATTCCCAGGATTGGTTTTCAGCGCAATATCAAGATGTTTTTTAATGAGCCTGGCGTTTTTTAGTTTTTCCTTCCCGCTTTTTGTAAGGGTAGATTTGCCCAGGATCATCGCCATAGATACATTGGCAAGATCATTTTGAGGTGATGCTGCAATGGCTTTGTCGGCATAAGCCAGCGCAGCTTTAAACCACGCATCCCGTTTACTGGCGCTCGCTTCTCTGCTGCCGATACGGCTGCATAACTCACTGCTTTTTGAAAGCGCATACACGTGTGCTGGCTGCACTTTAAGCACTTCCTTTAATTTGTTGAGAGCGGCGGCTTCATTGGGAAGGTCTTCCAAACGAATGGCCTCAGTCACCATGCTGTTTACGTCCTGTGCAAATACGTTTAAGGAAAAAAGAATTAGAGGTAGGATGGCCAATGTTTTCATAGCTAAAACTGTTTTGTGTAGGATACGCCAACGGTGCCCGTAAAGTTGGCAATAGGTGGATTCAATTTGGTTATGCGGATTTCAACATTAGATACTCTGGGGTCCAGTTGATAAACATCATCTACAATTTCCTGGGCAAGAGTTTCTAACAACTGACGGGGCTTGTCAAAGTGTTTTTTTACCATCTCAAAAATGTCTACGTAGTTGACCGTCTGTTTCATGCTGTTCACTTTTGAATCTACTGCAAAGCTTGCAGATAGGTTTACTTCAAAAGCTGCGCCCACAACAGCTTCTTCTTTGTGCAAGCCGTGGTACGCATAAAATCTGCAGTTATTTAAATGGATGGTGAACACTTGTTTTGATTTAAAAAGTAATTGAGTTGTAATGAATGACGACGTACGAGTGTCGAATTACGAAGTACGAATGACGAGTCACAAAACCTAATGTAGTAGTCCATGTCGGTCAAACTAAGCGCACCGTTTTTTTTTCCAAGTGATTTCCTGGCTGCGCATTCGTCGCTTCCTATTCGTAACTCGTCATTCTAATGAAGGCCCATGGCTCCAAGATATCTTTCAGCATCAAGGGCAGCAATGCAGCCACTGCCTGCTGCTGTTACTGCCTGCCTGTAAATTTTATCCTGCACATCTCCACTGGCAAAAACACCTTCAATATTGGTTTTGCTGGTCCCCGGTATCGTCTTAATATACCCTACTTCGTCCATATCCAAAAAGTCTTTGAAGATGCCGCTATTGGGCTCATGGCCGATGGCAACAAAAAAAGCACTCACCGGTATTTCTGTTTTTTCATTTGTTTGATTGTTGTACAAGCGAACGGCTTCCACTTTTTTATCGCCTAATATTTCGTCTGTCTCGCTGTTCCAATACACCACAATATTTGGTGTAGCAAACACCCTGTCCTGCATTATTTTACTGGCACGCATTTCATTCTTTCGAATGATCATGTGCACGATGCTACAGATTTTAGATAAATACAACGCTTCCTCGGCAGCAGTATCGCCTGCTCCCACAATAGCCACTTCTTTTCCTTTAAAGAAAAAGCCATCACACACAGCGCATGCGCTTACGCCATAGCCATTCAAACGTTGCTCGCTTGGCAAGCCCAGCCACTTGGCTGAAGCCCCGGTGCTAATGATGACTGCATCTGCCGCTATCCATTTTTCTTCATCAATTTCTACCAGCAAAGGACGCTGACTAAAATCTACTTTAGTAGCCATTCCATACCGTATATCTGTACCCATGCGGGCAGCTTGTTTTTCAAAATCTATCATCATGTCCGGGCCCTGGATGCCATCCGGGTAGCCGGGATAGTTTTCCACTTCTGTTGTAATGGTCAATTGGCCTCCAGGCTGGATGCCCTGGTACATCAAAGGTTTCATGTTAGCCCTTGCTGCGTATATTGCCGCTGTGTACCCCGCTGGCCCCGATCCTATAATAAGACAACTCACTTTTTCACTAATGTTCTTTTCCATATTCTTTTTGCTGATTTTTAAATTTAATTAAGGTGCTACCATGGTACGGTAGCCTGCGCCGTAACCAATAAAAGCTCCTAAGGCTCCATTGCTGATGTTACCCAAAACTTTATTGGGCTGCGCAAATGGATTTCCGATGCTTTGGTATGCAAACTCCCAGGTGTTCCAAAAGTTATAAGATGCCTTGTTGATGGCACAAAATTTCAAGGTAACCGTATCACCCCTTCTGTAAAAAGTACTATCCCTGTTAATGAGATCATTTCTATCTATGCCCTGCGGCAATAGAATTTCATACGTGCTTCCATCAATCACCTGGTCATCGAAAACATTTTCTGCCGGCAAAAAAGGATCGCTATTTTTTTTGGTAAAATACCTCACATAATTGCCACGCCCCGGCGGGTCGGTTGCTCTCATGTATAAAACTCTCAATGTAGAGTCAGGGTTTTGAGGGGCTTTTCTAAACCACAGTGAATCAGGAAAATTTACGCTGGCGGGTATGTCGGTTGTGGAAGTATACTCCCTCCCTTCTGCCACAATGCGAAGATTGTAACTGCTGTTAAGTGCGCCAAGAAATGCTGTGGCAAGGTTGCTGCTGTCTATGCTATAATAATAGGCGCTTATGCCGGGAGCTAACGGAACGGCGTATTCTTTTAAACGGTGTGTTTGTGCTCCGTTGGAAAGATACACTTCGGCATTTCTCACAAAAGATTCCGACAGCAGCGCAGCGTCAATTTTTTGATAATAAGAAAAGCTTTTGGTAAGTACAACTCTAGGAGCCCGGCCGTTCTCGATCTGAGCGTCTACTGTGAGGACAGGTACAGATTCTTTAAGATTAAAATTGATGTCTTTCTCACAGGAACTCACAACCAGTATTCCAACAAACAACATCCATTTATTCATGAGTACAAATTTAGCCTGTTTTGGGTTTAACTCACGGGAGTGGTTTAAAATAAACCCATTCTTAACAATTAAAAACAAAATGAAACCAATATAGTTTTCAATGGCTAAAAATGACAAGAGCAACCAAAATGGTTGCCCTTAGTCATTGTGTATGAAGAAGAATGTTACTGCAATACTATCCGACTAGTGCTATTGGTACTATTGCTTTTCACCTGTATAAAGTAAATGCCTTTGGCATATCCACTCATTTTGAGCTGAATAATATTAGAGCCATTTGCACCCAGTCTTATTTGGTGAATTACAATGCCAGCCGCATTGCTGATGTTTATCACTTTTGCCTCCATCCTCATATTGCCAGTCATTTCTACATTCAAAATGCCATTTGTGGGATTCGGATAATATTTGACAGCTCCGTTTTCCAGCATTTCAAAGCGTACTGCTCTGGCCGGGCTGTGTTTAAACTGCCCACTTATGTCTACTTGTTTTAGCCGGTAGTAGTTAACGCCGTTTTCAGGAAGGTAATCTGTAAAGCTGTATTGCGTGGGAAGGCTGGTATTGCCAGCAGCAGCTACACTTCCTATAGAAGAAAAGTGCAGGGCATCTATACTTCTTTCTACCTCAAAGTGCGAACTGTTTACTTCTTGGGAGGTTTCCCACCGCAGGCTGGCTGCTTTGTCGTTCAGTTTTGATGCTGTAAAATACTGGTACGTTACAGGTAAGGGCCCGGTTGGAAGGTAAACAGATGACCAGCCATCCCCTGCCCCGCCAAGAAAAATACTATTCGAGGGAGCAAGTCTGATTGCATTGCTCCACCCATCGCCTTCGCCGCCAATGAATATATTATTGGAGGGTGCCCCGTTGCCAGACTTGTTCCAGCCATCGCCATCACCCCCCGTAAAAATATTATTCGATGGGGCAGCATTGCCCGCTTTATTCCAGCCATCACCATCTCCACCCCGGAAAATGCTGTTTGAGGTGACGTTGTTTGTAGATACAATAAAACCATCACCGCTCCCACCTTTAAAAATATTATTGGAACTTACGCCATTGGATGCTTTTGTGAAACCATCCCCATTTCCTCCAGCAAAAATGATATTGGAGGCCGACAAATTTTTTACAGCAGAAATGCCGTCACCTGAACTTCCAAAAAATATAGCATTGTTTGGTGGCTGCGCTTTGCTCGCTGACGCACATAAAATTGCA
>JAYTBG010000222.1:0-4204 GCA_043737055.1 Chitinophagaceae bacterium
TCAGAATCCAATCAAACCGGGGAACCACTGCCATTGCAAAAACCAGCACAGGAAGACGAGCCTGTTATGCAGATGCAACTGGTGGTAAAAGATTCCACCCATGCGGCGGAGGACAAGCCAATTGTACAACAAACTCAACCCATCATGATGTCACCTGTTGAGGAACCTGCGCTGCAGGACGAAACAGAAGAACTCAGGCGCCGGGCAACGGAAAGGATTGCAAAACTGCGGAATCTATCGTTCAACATTAATGCAGCCGATCCTAATAACGAGTTTGAAACCGTGCCGGCTTACCTTCGCCGCAATATGGAAATGCACAACCAAATTGCAGACGTAGAAAGTTTTTACAGCAACTTCACCGTAAAAACAGACGATAATAACCAGGCCGAAATAAGCACCATCAATACTTTTTTACACGGCAAAAAACCTGATTAATAAATTGATGTTTCGATGAACTATTGCGCATCAGCTCCTGGGTTAACACCCTAAAATATGTGTTTGTAATACTGTTTGTATGTGGCCCCTTGCACCTGATAGCTATCGGTATGAAGGGGGCTTTTTTTTGTAGTAGTATCGTTGTGAAGGAGCCTGGTGAAGTCAAAAAGAATAATCGAATGCAGGAAATTACGCTGCATAATAAAATCCCCACACTGTGTAAATTTAACCTAGAGGCTCTCGGATGACACAAATAGAAATAGCCCGGCAAAGCCAGGCTGTTTCTATTTTAATTATTGTAAAAATCAGATGGTATCTGAACTGGTAGTTTTAGTAACCGTTACTTTATCTGTACGCCCGGTAGCGTTAGAACTGTTGCCTCTCGTGAGTGCGACAATCAATAAAACCAGTATTGCACCTCCTACAACCCACACCCATGGCTCTGTGTACCACGTAGTACTTTCAGTTGTATTTGTAGCGGTGGTAGAAACTGCTCTAGAAGTGCTGTCTTGAGCCCAGGTAATTGCTGATGTAAGGGAAAGTAGAAACAGTAGGAAAGCGTTTTTTACGAATCCCGTGTTAAAAGAATGTTTCATTGTATTTTATTTAAGGTTAAAAATAATTCTACAAAGAATAATTCAACAACTGCGCCAATTGTAATTGTCATCGGCCGCATAATCTGGCAGTTTTTAGATACAGTTTACATCAGCATGACGAAATTTAATTTTCTTGATCTTGGCTATAAACTTTCGACCCCTTTTGAACAATTTGGCTGCATTGTATCTGTTACTTCGACTTCTTGCTGGATCGTATTTTATGTTATTTGAAATCGATCTTAGGCGGAAAAGGTTTAAAAGTTACTTACAAGTTTCACGAAAACTATTGGTAGAACATTTTATCCCTTTCTATTAAATCACTCTTTAAATAGACGGTTAAGAAAAGACGTTGTGCCTCTAGTCTTTTTTGCAGCCCCGCTATTTTTTCTTTCAAATTGCCGGTATCATATTGAAAATTTTCTCTGCCTTTTCCTATCAGTGCAACTCTGGCAAGGGCGTTTTCAATAAGCCCGTCTATCGGGTGAAGCATTGGCTCCAGATCTTTGTCAGCAACCGCTGGTTTAAAAAGATTGTTCCGGTATTCAATAAAACGATTTAGGTGAGTGTTAGCCTTATTTACATCTGCCACAGCAGCATTAAAGAGATTCATATCCTGCTCCCCATAAATAATGGCGATGTTCATTTTATTGTAAGCATACCAATTGCGTAAATTATTTTGCTCAAGTCCGATGTCGCTCATTCGCTTTCCCTGGGCTTCTAACTGTTGCAAACTATCCAACGCAATAAATTCGTCTGGCGAGTGTTTGATTGAGTTATTTACTTTTTGCTTTTGAGCCTGGTATCCCCTGTCAAATTCGTGCAGAGAAATAGGATTGGGAATCAACTGCCATAGCGGATCGAAAGGCCAATGTGAAGCAATAAAGTCTGCAGGCGATGCTAAAAAAAATTTCTTACTGTTGTCGGGGCCGGCGTCCCAGGTAGGATCGCACAAATACCAGGTACCGCTCAATCTAACGGCAGTCCAGCTATGGGCCAACCCGGAGCTGTTGCCTCTTGCAAGGCCATTTACTACATACGATGGAATGTTCATCCAGGCAAGGATATCTGCAAACACTGACGCAAAATTATCGCACACACCTTTTCTTCGTCTCAGCGTTGCTGCTATTTTATCTTCGCTGTTCATGCTCCAGTTTATGCTTAGCATGCTGTCTTTACTGTAACGGATATTGCTGGTCACCCATGCATAGGCAGCCGCGGTGCGGTCATGCTCATTATCGTATTGTTCTTGAAGAAAACCTGCCAACTGTTTTGTAGAATAAGTGAGTTCATTTGGTATTCGGGGAGGCCTTGGGTCAAGCGGGCCAAAGTGATGGTCCATTTGTGCCTTAGGCACAAGCCCGCAAAGCAGCAAAAAGCTAATCCATACCACCGTTTTCATTGTTTAAAATTATTAAAAGTTGTAAACACAAAATGCTAAAGATTGTTTCATAGTGCATGGCCGGTATAGCTGGCAAAGTGGCGATTGTGGAACTAAAATGATTTTGCTCCTCGCATGAGATGATGGTATTAACCCGGGAGCCGGAGCTATAATGGTAAACAGGTACTAAAGCTTACTTTTACGAGTGCAGACAAATAGGTCAAAACATCCAGGGTGGCCGTCTTCTCAGTTGTAATACGCATTCATGAAAAAGTTAACCTTCATTATATCCTTTCTTATAATCCTGCTCTTTGCAGTAAGTATGGCATCTTGTAAAACTACCCAAACCATGTCGTCATCAACACAGGTATACGCTTTTCGGTTAAAGCCCGGCCAGGATTTGAAAAAGAGTATTCAGCAATTTGTAGAGCAGAATCAAATTACTGCCGGATGGATCAGCAGCGGCGTTGGTAGTCTCACACACTACAACATTAGATATGCCAACCAGGCTGACGCCAGCAGCGGGCAAGGTCACTTTGAGATTGTAAGTTTAACCGGTACACTTTCCACCAACGGCAGCCATCTTCATCTTTCCATTAGCGATAGTGCCGGCCGCACCATTGGGGGCCACCTTGCAGATGGTAACCTGGTTTACACCACAGCAGAAATTATAATTACTGCCAGTAAAATGTTGGAATTTACCCGGCCCGTAGATGCAGGCACAGGATTTAAAGAACTCGAAGTAAAACATAAAAAAGAGCAGTAGGGTCGAGCTTCTTCGATGCAAATCTTCAGCATCAACCTCGGCTTTGTAGCGGGCTTTTCTGCTGAAAACTTTTCTTTGTAGTTTGTCTTTTCATTCTACATTTGTGCTCCCGTCAGTTCTTACGGGGCATACAGAAAATTCTACTTTAGTGGCAAAGCACATTAACAAGGTTTCCGCAGCAGGTTTATTAATCGCCCTTGGGATAATTTACGGCGACATCGGAACTTCTCCTCTCTACGTTTTCAGCGCAATTATCAACGGAAAAGTAATTGACGAATTACTGATTATTGGTGGATTGAGTTGTATCATTTGGACGCTGACCTTACAAACCACCATAAAGTATGTGATCCTTACACTGCAGGCAGATAATAGGGGAGAAGGAGGAATTTTTTCTTTATACACATTGGTAAGACGGCAAAAAAAATGGTTGGTAGTGCCGGCGATGCTGGGTGGTGCCGCTCTGTTGGCCGACGGCATGATCACCCCACCCATCTCCATTACTTCTGCCATTGAGGGTCTGCATAACATTCCGGTTTTGGCAGATATTACACAAACAACGATAATCTTTATTGTATTGGGCATCCTGGTATTGCTATTTTTTACCCAGCAGTTTGGCACCAATTCAATAGGCAAAATGTTTGGGCCGGTTATGTGCGTTTGGTTTGCCATGATTGCAGTATTAGGCGTTTCCCATATATCTGATGAGTGGAGTGTACTCAATGCGTTTAACCCGTATTATGCATTTCAGTTGCTTACCCAATACCCCGAAGGATTCTGGATTTTAGGGGCGGTGTTTTTGTGTACCACAGGTGCCGAAGCTTTGTATAGCGACCTCGGGCACTGCGGTCGTGGGAATATCAGGATGTCGTGGATTGCAGTGAAGACTTGTTTAATTTTAAACTACCTCGGTCAGGGAGCAATGTTGTTAAACAACAAAGGAATAGTGTATGCTAATGCAGAACTTTTGGAGAGCGCTGCATTTACAGCTAAATTTCCAGCTGCCATACCAATGCAAAATCCGTTTTATAG
>JAYTBG010000223.1:0-4198 GCA_043737055.1 Chitinophagaceae bacterium
CAGATTCCTACTTAAACTCTGTAGGCCTGGTGTTTTCAAAATCAGGGTCGTATCCCACAAAAAAACGCATGTAAATAACCCTGCTCAGGCGCATAAGCCACGGTTGTGTTACAACCAATACCACGCTATTAAAGATGAACCAATACATCACCCGGTTATCGCTTACGGAAACTCCAATAAGCACCCACCACGCCACAAATGTCGCTACAGAAATGGCCACAGCTAAGGCATAGCTCACATAACCTGTCCCATACCAAAACCCTGGCTCCATATCATATTTTTGTCCGCATACGGGGCAGTTATCGTGCATATCAGATATATGCTTTAGAGATAAGTTGCGGTAAGGATTACCATCTCTAAACATGGGTCCCCTGCGGCAGCGTGGACAACGCATGCTTAAAATACTCCAGAAATAATTAGGCGTATACGATGTCTTCTCCTCTTTCATGGTCATTAATTGTCTTTAAATCTCAATTTGAAATACAGCATAACAAGGCTTAGCGCAAGTACCATTCCATTGGTGTAGATTATCGCAATATCATTTACTGCAATGCCATAAGCTAACCACATAGACACGCCAACTATCAGCATCGCCAACATGAAAAGCGAAAGACCTTTGGCAGACTTTGTTTTGTAAATGTGAATTACCTGCGGCAAAAATGTGACGGAGGTAATTGTTCCGGCAGCGAGGCCAAGTAATTTAACGTAATCCATCAGGCTGTAATAAGGTTAAAAAATGTGGTGAGAAATTTTTTAAGTTCCTGCCAGGGCAGGAACACTCACTTTTTTTCGTTCACCTATTTGTTGCCGCCACATGGCGTAGTACAATCCTTTTTCTTCTAATAGTTTTTCATGACTGCCGGTTTCTACAACGTCTCCTTTTTCTAACACATAAATTCTATCTGCATGCATTATTGTGCTAAGCCTGTGTGCAATTAAAATAGTGATTTGGTCTTTACTGGCCGATATGTCTTTGATGGTGTTGGTAATTTCTTCCTCGGTCAGTGAATCTAACGCTGAAGTAGCCTCATCAAAGATGAGCAGGTTTGGCTTGCGAAGCAAGGCACGGGCAATAGAAAGGCGTTGTTTTTCGCCACCACTTAATTTCAGCCCACCTTCACCAATCATCGTGTCCAGGCCCTTATCTGCACGACTTACTAGATTCGTACAAGCTGCTTTAGCAAGCGCTTCATTCAAATCCTTATCTGTGGCACCAGGTTTTACAAACAACAAATTTTCTTTAATGCTTCCGCTAAAAAGATTGGTATCCTGCGTTACAAAACCAACCTGGCTTCTCAGGTCCTCAAAGCTGATGTTGTTTTCATCAACACCATTGTATAATATTTTTCCCTGTTGCGGCCTATATAATCCCACCAAAAGTTTCATAAGCGTAGACTTACCGCTGCCACTTGGCCCCACGAAAGCGACCGTCTCCCCACTTTTTGCTACAAAACTAATATCGTCGATTGCTTTTTGCGAGGCAGTCTGGTGTTTAAAACTTACATGGTCAAATACAAGAGACACAATTTCGCCAATGTGTTTGGGGTTTTTGGCTACAGGCTCAGGCGGCTTTTTCATCAAGGTATCAAAATTGTTAAGCGAGGCCTCTGCTTCCCGGTAAGACAGAATGATATTGCCAATTTCCTGCAATGGTCCAAAAATGAAAAATGAAAAAATTTGCATGGTTACCAATTGTCCCGCATCCATCTGATCGCCGAAAATGAGCCACATCAAAATAAATAGAATCACTTGCCTTAGTGTATTTACTAAAGTGCCCTGTATAAAACTGATGCTGCGAATGCGCTTTACCTTAGTTATTTCCAGCCCTAAGATTTTGTAGGTGTTCTTATTGAGTCTCTCCACTTCCTGGTGCGTAAGCCCAAGACTTTTTACCAGCTCAATATTGCGCAGAGACTCTGTGGTAGAGCCGGCAAGAGCGGTGGTTTTACCGACAATTTCTTTTTGAATGATCTTCACTTTTTTACTAAGGCGGTTGGTAATAAACGTTAAAACAGCAATGCCCACCAGATAAGCCACAGGGATGCGCCAATTGATAAACATAGCAGCATATACAAACACAAATACTACTCCCACAATAACACCGAACAAAATGTTGATGAAGTTGATCATGAACTTTTCTACATCTGCTCGTACTTTGGTAAGCACTGAGAGTGTTTCGCCGCTGCGCTGATCTTCAAATTGTTCGTAAGGAAGTTTCATAGCATGCTGCAACCCATCTGTAAAAACACTCGCACCAAATTTTTGAATAACGACATTTAAAAAATAGTCCTGAAAGGCTTTGGCAATTCGGCTTACCATGGCCACGGATATCGAAAACAATAAAATATAAAATACACCAAGCTGCAAGTATGGTTTGTCTTTGCGAATAATATTATCGTAGCTCCAAAAAAAAGAGGGATTGGAAAACCCACCTGGTTTTGCCTGGTGGTCTGCAGCCAGGTTTACCAGTTTGCCTAGGAGTATGGGGTCTATCAAGGAAAAACCAATGTTGATGGCCGCCATTATCAAGGTAAATACAACAAGCCATTTTTGGGGCTTGAGGTATTTCAATAATATTCTCATTTACTAAAACTTTATTGTGATGAAGATGATTTGGAGGAGGCAGCGCAAATTTACACTGATTAATTGCACTGAATCAACAATTGTACAAATCTCCCGATGCAGACGAAAAGGCAGGAAAACGATTTCTCGAATTGGGTAAAGCGGTGTGCACTGGCTTTAAGGCATACTATTGGTAAAGGAAAATACTATCTTCAATTTGAAGCAACTAACATTAAATCTTTAATTGTAAAACATGAGTTCACCCATCAGGCAATACCCTTTCTTCCTAAAAAGCACCGTTATTATTTTTGGGTTAATGCTGCTTTGCTTTGCGCTTTCTATGCTTAAGGGCATTTTGGCACCCTTATCATTTGCCATGATCGTGGCTATTTTATTGAACCCACTTGTAAATCGCCTGCAACGCAAAGGCGTGCATAAAGTGGTATCAATTTTTATTGCTCTCCTGCTTGCGCTGGTGGTGGTGAGTGGAATCCTATATTTTATAACCACCCAAATCATGAATTTCGGAGAGAACCTGCCACTACTTAAAATTAAATTCAACGAGCACCTTGCCCAGCTACAACAATGGGTAGCTTCTACTTTTAAGTTCAGTCTCCAAAAGCAGCAAAAGGCTCTTGATGATATGTTGAAGAGTGGCCAGTCTTTGGCTGGCGGTGCAGTGGGCAGTGTATTGGGAACTATTGGGCTTATTTTCTTAGTCCCTATTTATACTTTCCTATTGTTGTTTTACAAAACACTAATCGTTAACTTTTTTCACGAAGTTTTTGCTGAGCAGAATACGTTGAAGGTTTCGGAAGTATTGGTAGAAACAAAATCTGCCATTCAGAGTTACATGGTGGGTCTCTTGCTGGAAGCGTTGGTGGTGTCGGCAATGAACTCCATTGCCCTGATGTTGCTCGGGGTAGACTATGCTATTCTCCTTGGTGTTATTGGAGGCCTTTTAAACATGCTGCCATACATAGGCGGACTGGTAGCCATTGCGCTGCCGATACTCATTGTATCTGTTACCAAAGATGGATTTACTACCCAACTCGGTGTGTTTGGTGCTTATTTGTTCATCCAATTTATTGACAACAATTTTCTGGTGCCGTTCCTGGTTTCTTCGAGAGTAAAAATAAACGCCTTCTTTTCTATAGTAGTGGTGCTGTTGGGTGGGGCTCTATGGGGTGTAGCCGGTATGTTTTTATCTATACCATTTGTTGCAATATTAAAGATCATTTTCGATCGCTTGCCAGAGATGAAGCCTTGGGGTAAATTATTAGGTGATAATGTGCCTACCAAACATAAGGGCGAAATATGGTTGCGGCGGATTCAAAGACGAGAAGCACTCGCCGAAGAAAAAGCAGAGGGGGCCGAAACGAAAGTGGATATCTGATAATTGATAGTTGATAATGGGTTAATGGATAATTGGTGTTTGATACTGGATCCTTGATGCTAGATGCTAGATGTTGGAAAAGTAGAAAGTTTGAAGACGAATCGGTGTGAAATTACATTTGGAAATCTCATTCTGGAATTATGAGAGTGTAAAATAAACTGTGTCAAGAGTTAATTCTTAACTTTAAACACAGTAAAATGAAAAATGATCAACGAGAGCCCTTCGATTACGAATTGGCCA
>JAYTBG010000224.1:0-9999 GCA_043737055.1 Chitinophagaceae bacterium
CCATTTTTTTCGCTTTTTAGTTATTAACTTCAGGTCAGTGTCCCGGTCGCAGCATTGGGTGGGCCACAAAGACACGGCGTAATGATCAGGGTAAGTGGCGTTCTAAATTCATGGGTGATATTGCTAAAAAAGCGGTCTTTCAATTCATCTGTCTCTTTTAAACGCAGCGGCCGGAACAATTGCCAGTAATCACAGACCCATTCCTGGTAGCGCTTTACCAGGAAATGGATGACAAACTAGACGACGCTCAACTGGGCGTAGACTACCTCTGCACGACCATGGCCATGAGCCGAAGCACCTTAAATCGAAAACTAAAATCACTCCTCGATGTGTCGCCCAACGATCTTATCCGGCAGTATCGTTTATAGAAAGCTTCCAGCCTTCTTTCTACGGGCATGGACATATCAACGGTAGCTTACCAGGTGGGTTTTAGCAGCCCCTCGTATTTCAGCCAATGTTTTAAAGAGCAGTACGGCGTGACGCCATCAGAGCACATTTCAAAGCAAAATTGACTCAAAACTGATAGTTTTTGAACCAATCCTGACAGCCCAATGGACAGGAAGAGAGGTAGTTTTATGTTGTAAATGGGAGCTAAATTTTTCAACATAATAAACTCTACAAAATGAAACACTTAACCAAAACCTTTGCATCTATTTTTCTTTTAACTGTTGCGCTATTAGACATTGCCCATGCACAGGACGGTATGGTCACAGCATCAATACCAACATCTTATAACAACAGCTTTGCTAGTAAAGATGAAAAAAACAATAAAACAGAATCTGCTGTTAGCGAGGTAGTGACTGCTAAATTCGCTGCGCTTTACCCTGCTGCTTCCGGCCAGCTTTGGGCGGCTACTGCAGACCATTGTTATGTTTCTTTCTTAAACAATGGGCGAAAAGCCAAAGCAAGTTTTACCACAGGAGGCAAATTGAACTATGTGATCACTGATTGCTCGATGGAAAACCTAACTGCATCTTTTCTAGAAACTATTGCCAGTAAATACGCCTCGTATCAACTATTCAACGCTATTCAAATGAGGGCTTATGGTACTGTGGCCTACCAGGCGATGATAGAAAATAGTAAAGGTTTTATTACCCTTAAATACTGTGGTGATGGGGTTGAAGAAATGCAACAGGTACGGAAGCAATAACGTTGCCTGATAACATAACCGGTTCAATGAGCACGGCTCCATGAGGAGACGTTGCTCATTGAAAGTTTTAAGCAAGCAACTATTACCTTCAGTTGATCATGGAATATCGATACTCCTGATGGTACACTCATTCGTGATTTTTCCATTGCCATATTTATCCCAAAAGACTACCTGGACCTTATATTTTTTTTCCCACTCCATCGGCTTGCCCGTGTTGATCGTGCATTTTAATCTCGTGGCCTCGCTTTTTTAAAAATGTCGTTGCCGGCAAACAAATCTTTTTCCTCCGACAGTGTCTGCCCGTTCTCCTCACTGATGCGGAGTAAGCATCCCGCAGAGACCTTGCCGTCTTTAACTTCCATGCCGGTAACATTTTCGTTAACCAGTAAAAAACTTTCTCCGAGAGGTATATCTGTATGATTCAGCACTTCATTGTTCATCTCCAGCCTTACTGATTCGGGCTCTATATTGTTGTAGGTAGATGTGAGACCAGTGTTTAGATCATTTTTAATACCTGCTGTTTTTTAAATGTGCAAGAGCTGCTTCCTGCAACCAACAGTAAACTCATGGCTATCGCCAGCAGGCTCATCGTCACATTGTTTAAATCAGAAAAGAGGTTAAAAATATTAGCGGGTAGGAGTGGGGGAACAGTAGTCGGTTTTTGTAAAGTCATATAAAGCTGGTTTTGATAATGCTGTAAGTAAAAGGCTCATGTCTCTCGTTAATAAAATACAATATCTTTTCAGTGAAGCCAGCCGGCAGACTTAGCCTGGGCCACGTTCCCGATTGGAAAAAATCCAGCTTTATAAAATTTAATCTTTGCATTTCTGCAAGTGGCATTCAACTAGCTCAATAAGTTTAGCTCGGGCTGGAAATTTAGGAAAAATTATTTCGGGTTGATGCCGGGGATCATCTCTGGCAAAGGTTATAAAATCCGGATTTCACTTTTTTTACGTTTGGGGCCTTAGAGAATGTATGAAAAGTTCAAATCTACTGCGGGATATATTGTTCCAAACCGGCTATTTAAATCTTCAGCATAACCACCGCCGAGATGTGTATTGAAGGCCCAACGTGCGGCAATCACTTTTTGTAAACCGCAGTGCACATTAACAAGCATTGCACTCCTCAGCGGATCATTTGGCGCAATGCTTCCTGTAGTATACTTTAGTAGAAGTCCTCATAATTTCCCGAATTAAATTTTGCCTTCTTGCTTTGCGCTATTCTTTTTTCCCTGTTGTAAAAAAATTTTAGTGTCGCTGAAAAGTAGAATGCTGGCTGTAAAATATTCCATTGATAAGCTACTTGGTCTTCTGACACGTCGTACCCGCCTCCAACACCAGCAGACAGGTCTATGGTCATTTTATCAGCAAGCCCCGGCTCAACAGTGAAGCCAATACCCTTCAATCCGATATCAATCTTTACCAGCGTTTTAAGTTTGTTGTCTATTGCGGAATCCTGTGCGTTTGATAAAATGGAGTGTCCTAGCAACACGGTAGTAATAATAATCTAATCATTGTGTAAAGATTGGCTTTCTTGAACATTGATTTAATTGACCAAATATATGCGCTATTTGTGCCGTGCAGCGAGCGCATACTTTTTGATGAAAATTGAGGCACATCTCCAGGCAAGGATTTAAGCTATATGAAATTTATATCATGCAAGAGGAATCACCTTCTTGCTGCCATTGCATGGAAGATACATTAAATGCAATGCGGCCTTATGTTGAACTAATGAATTATTATTGTGTTAGTGTTTAAGCAAATTCAACCACCAGGCTTACTTGTAGCAACTGCAGGTACTACGGCTGGTTTAGTTTTATGTTTCAATGACTGTAACATCAGCATGTCTACAAGCTCCGCATCTAACCTATCACTAAAAACAAGTTGCATGAAAATTGGAATTTATCTGCTATTGTGTCTTGCTTTGTCTTGCACGGCTGTAAAACAAACTACCATACCGGCATGGGTGCCTTATGACGAAAAAGAGGAACTAGCAAAAAATGCAAAAAATGAATCAAGGTTGTTGCGGTACAAATTGATACAGTCCAAAATTTTAGATAAAAATGAGTTGTGGAAAAATGTGGCCCCCCAACTGAATGGTTTTACTGAAAAGGATTATGAAACATTAAAACCTCTTATTCTTGAGCAGGATATTTTCACACTTCAGTCACATATAAAATCAGGCACACTTTCCTACGAAAAACTCACACAGTGGTATCTGTTTAGAATTGTAAAATTTGAAAACGACCCAGCCCTGGCGCTGAACAATATCATTGCCATCAATCCGAAAGCTGTAGGAGAAGCCCGTAGAAAAGATAAAAACAAACGCCCGGGCGATCATCCGATTTATGGAATGCCCATCTTGCTAAAAGACAACATCAACACCAAAGGTATGGCTACAACAGCCGGTGCGCATGTTTTCCTCAACAACAAAACCGCCAACGCATTTATTGTAGATCGACTGGAAGAAAAGGGTGCCATCATACTTGGTAAGGCGAATCTTAGTGAGTGGGCAAATTACCTTTGTTTGGAATGCCCGAACGGATACAGTGCGGTAGGTGGACAAACACTTAACCCATACGGCCGAAGGATTTTTGATACGGGTGGTTCCAGTGCGGGGAGCGGATCTACCATGGCAGCTAACTATGCCGTAGCTGCGGTTGGGTCCGAAACTTCAGGGTCCATCTTGTCTCCTTCGAGTTCCAACTCAGTAGTAGGGCTAAAGCCTACGACTGGCTTGCTTAGTCGCAGCGGTATTGTTCCCATCTCCAGCACTTTTGATACGCCAGGGCCTATGACGAGAAACATCACGGACAATGCTATTCTTCTCTCGGCCATGTCTGGCCAGGACAAAGCAGATGCAGCCAGCAGCATTAATCCAACGATCCATAATTATTTAAGAGATTTTAAAACGGGTACACTAAAAGGATTGAAGTTTGGAATTTATAAATCTTACCTGAGAGACTCATTGTATAAGCTAAGCGTTGATAAGATAACTTCCCAGGGCGGAATTGTAATAGAAATAGAACCCGGTCAAATGAGTATGGAAGGGTTTGGAACCATCCTGGATGCAGACATGAAAAAAGATTTGCCTGCTTACATCCAAATGCATGGAAGCAAAACATTACAACACCGCACTGTTGCCGACATTATGCTATTTAATAAACGAGATTCGCTTGTGAGTATACCGTATGGTCAGGGTCGCTTTGAGGGCATCAAAAAAACCATGCTGTCACCGGATACCTTAGCGGCGCTTGTGCAGAAAATGCGCACCAATGGAAGAGCATATTTTGATAAGCCGATGGATCAACATCAATTGGATGTGATTGTATCAATGGCCAACTGGAATGCGGGGCAAGCAGCTTCTGCTAACTTCCCTTGCATAACAGTGCCGATGGGTTACAAGAAAACTGGTGAACCATCTGGCATTACTTTCATTGCACGGCCTTACCAGGAAGATAAATTACTCCAGATAGGCTACGCTTTTGAGCAGGCTACGAAGCGGAGAAAAATACCGGAAGCCTATCAATAGTTTCTGATTTTAAAAAGTGCAAAGGTTTACTTTTGCAAGCCTAATTGGCCAAGGCGATAGTTTATCTGCTGAACTTTCAGGGAATTAAAATGTATAAGTTTTATGAAGTACAGCAAATGGATTGCGGTGATATCTTGTGTTCTACTAATTGTCGTATGCTTTATACCCTGGACCTACCATGCCGATGTGCAGAAGAATTTTAATGGTTTTTTCTCTGAGAAAAATGCCTACGGTAGCCCTGGCAAGTTTTTTATATTTTTTGCTTTAGTATCTATGGGGCTACTCCTTTTGGAAAGGGTATGGTCGCAGAGGGCATTGTTTTTTGTGGGTGGCATCACTGTGGCATATGCTATCAAGACTTATATCTTATTCACATCCTGCTATAATGCGTATTGCCCCGAAAAGAAGTTAGGGATTTTTTTAGTGCTAGGTCTCAGCCTGGTCATTTTTGCCCTCTCGTTGTTTCCTGACATAAAAATTAGGGAAACGAAAAGTGAAAAGCTTTAAGCATATAAATATAAAAAAAAGGTTGCCCGATGGCAACCTTTTTTTTATTTAGACAAAATTAAAGTTTCGGCAGCGGCTGGTTGTTTACCGTAACCCTGATTGAAAATTTACCTGGTCCCGTAAAAATCCGGTACATTCCAGTGGCCAGCTTTGTCGTTTTAAACAAAGTCTTTACCTGTCCTGTTTCCAAATCAAGCGCTTCTACTTTTACCATGCCAGCTTGTGGTAAATTTATCTCTACAGCATCTGGCAAAAGCAGATAGTATGCATTGGGTTGTTTACGTGCAGCAACCTGGCGACGGCTGTTGTACTCTATTATATTGAGCGCATCGCCGCTCTCAGAAGGTGCGTACCTATTTTGCCTGTTGTTGTTTGGAATACCGCCTGTACCACAGGGCCCGAGGTAAGCTTTAAAAAAGGTCCCATCTTTCATTTCGAAACCTTCCAGCAAATCAATATAGCCGTTGCTCTTTACAAATATATCTGTCCCCGCACCAGATTGGCTCGTAGCCGTTACAGTGGCCGAGGTGCTTGCTTCGTAATAATGAGGCCCGTCTAATATACCCGTAACTGTAATGGCTGGGCTGCAAGTAGAATAACGGCTTGCTATCCAGATACCACGGCCGAATGTGCTCGCATATAGTAGCCCATTTTCGTTTACCCATAAATCTGTAACAATAGCCTTTGGCATGCCCGTGTAAAAGGGCCTCCAGTCTGTTGCCCCGTCTGCTCTAAAGAAAACTCCAATTTCGGTTCCTGCATACACGCCCTCCGTGGCCACGCAAATACTGTGAACGGGCACGTTTGGCAACGAGCCAGAATAGTTGGTCCATGAAGTGCCGGCATTAATGCTTCTAAATACTTTCACAGCATCTGTGTAGCCACCAAAACTGGCGTATATTTCTCCTGAAAATGTTGGCAATGGTTTGCAATCTGTAACAATCGGACTGCTACTTGGCCACCCCGTATTTCCGCTAATGGTGATCCAACTTGTACCCCGATCATCGCTCAAACGTAAGTTGGTGCGGGAACTGCCACTACCATAAAGCCGGGCACTATTACTAGGGCAGGTGGTAATAAAGTTATTCAGGTCGAACGCAAGGGTAGAAAATGTCTGAAAGCCATCATAACTTCTACGCAGGCTTGATGCTGCCGCATACATTGTGTCATCATTGTTATAGTCAATGGCGAAGGGTGAAAAAAAACTGATGCTACCCAAATTTGTAAGCGTAACGCCGCCATTAGAAGTTCTCTTCCAGGCATCATTGAGGTTAGCAACCACATAATCTCCGTCCGTTCCTTTTATGACACCATCAAAACCATCGCAACAATAAAAATGCACCCATGTTCCCGCACTGTTACGGTATTTAAGGCCATTGTCCTGAGCACCGGCAATTATTTCCAGGCCATTCATTTCGCCGTTGCCGTCGGTGTCTTTCATCTTCATGTGGTAAAACTGTGTACCACCAAGACCATTGGAGATATTGGTCCACGTAAGGCCGTTATCATTGCTCCTGTATACGCCGCCGTCTGTTGCGCTGTATAGAAAGTTATTGAGAGGGTTGAATTGAACATCATGAATATCTGGATGAATATAAGCTGCTGCAGGTCCGTTTCCTTCTCTGTAAGTAGAAGCATAGATCATTGCGGTGCCACCATTGCTTCCATTACTACGCCACACATTGAGGGCTGCAGTGGCAATTACGTCAGGGTCCACGGGATGCACGCAAATAGCGGTACCATAGTCACCTAAATTACCGGCATCATTCCCGGCATTGGTAGAAGAAAGTATGTTAGGTGAATTAGATTGCCTGGTAAAATCAACTCCTGAATTAATGCTCCGGTAAATACCGGAAAACTGACCACTTACGGAGGAGCCACTTAGCAGTGCGTACACATAAGATGAGATGGTGCCCGCTGTGTTATACCTTACCCCAAGGTCTATCCGAACCGGTACAGGACTGGGTGCCGGACTGAGGGTGCTGGCCGTAAACGTTCCAAGCCGGCCTCCATTATTGCTCATTGCAATAACAGATGCTGTGCTGGCATAAACCGTTGAATCGTCGTGCGGCCGAAATTCTACATCAAAGTGATGCCCCGTTCTTACTTGGGTCCAGCTATTGCCCCCGTTGGTGGAGCGGTACAATCCCTGGTTGGTAGCTACAAACAAATAGTTGCTGTTGTTTTGTGCCACCGCAATGTTGAAACCTATGAGAGCACCAGAGCCTGTATAGAGGTCTCCGCATTTTATCCAGGAGGCACCTCCGTCAATGCTTTTATACATGCCACCTGTAATAGGTGAAAGATTTTCATTAAATACGAGGTAGCCTGAACGATGACTATCGCCATCTCCGGTAAAGACATACACAATATTTCCATTTGCCTTGGATACCTCTACACAAGATACCCCTGATGGGAGCCCATCACCAATAGCCGTCCAACCTGCACCTGCATTTGTGGTTTTATAAACGCCACCGCTGGGGGATCCGGTATACATAATGTTGGCGTCGGAGGGATGAAAACTAATTCGATCCATACGGGCCACACCAAGTATATCTGCATACTGCGCAGGTGGAGGCTGCGTATTAACCACTGAACCGGCATTTGCGGGGCCCAGAAAAGACCAGTTGCCATAGCTCAGGTCGGCGGTTATTTCTTCATCAGCCCGCAGTGCTTCGCTTGCCCAGGCATTACCACTGAATATGGAAGATCGGGCAGGTTGAATTTTGTCTGCAAAACGTGCATCTACTGCTTGTGCTGCGAGGTAATTCAGTGCTTTGTAGTCAGCCAGCCTTTTGTCGGGGAGAAGACGCCGCATAGCCCAATATTCCCATTTTTGCCACCAATGATATTCGTTGCTTTCAAACTGGTTTCCGGCGTCCGGCTTGTCGCCAATTACCACTCCATAATAGTTTCTAACAGTTGCCATAATTTCTTCTACGTTAGTTTTGCCACGCAGTTGCCGCTCCAGCTCGGCCGGGAGGTTGCGCTGAGCTTTTGAATTGCTTGCAAAGACAATGAGAAGAAATACTATAAATACGATCGGTTTCATCATTACAGTTTTTAGATAAAAAAAAGATTTTACACAACTTATCGCCGGGTGCTGTTGCTTTGTTCTAGTGCTGTCATGCGTTGCGTAAGTCGGGTATTTTCTTTCTTCAACTCAATCATGTATAAGGTTAGCTCTTCCACCTTTTCTAAGAGGCGTCGGTTCATGTCTCCTAAGTCAAATCCATTTTTTTCTACTTCAGATGCGGCAGGAATATTGGGCAAGTGGCTGGTGGCTTTAATACTCTTTTCTAACTCTTCAAGGGGCAACAATTGATAGTCTTTTGCAAATACATAATCTGGCCAGGCGGCACTGGTTTGTACACGCATTTCTTCACAAATGGCTTTACCATCAACGGATAAAAGATAGCCGGTTGCTGGCGTATTGCCTGCTCCAATGGTTACTCTGCCATCTGTGTTGATAGACATTCTGAAGTTGCCGCCAGAGACAAACCGTAAACCTGTTGCAGCGGTTGCACCCAAAACTGCGTCTGTACCGTTGTACCACCAGTACCCTTTGTATCCGTCGGTATTATCGTAAAGACTCAAATAGGGATTTGTTCCTTTTATTCTTACCACCTCAGAAGCTGTAGAACTAATGTGTAATGGAGCAGCAGGGGTTTCCACTCCTATGCCCACCCGTCCATTGTCTACAACTCTCATAATGGTGTCACCATTACTTTTATTGAGCATAAACGTATTTGTACTGGCCGTGCTGCCAAGGCCCTTAACCTGTAAGGAGGCTACCGGATCTACAAGGGAAGTGCCTAGCCCAACTTTGCCATCCATTTTAAATTGGTGAATGTATCGGTCTGACGTGCCATTATTATGCATCCAAAGCAAATCTGCTCCACCGCCAGTGCTAGCCCACTGCCACTGGTTTCCTCCATCATACCCAAATTTAAACCTGCCACTACTGGATTGAAGAAACAGATCGCCACCAGTTACATGTAAGCGGTACGCCGGCGCCGGCGTGCCTACACCAACATTTTGACCATACGAAATAGCTGTGGCCAGCAAAATGCCGGCAATAAGAATAATTTTTTTCATGAGATGAAATGTTTAGTTGTTGTGTAAATAAGAATGCAGGGGCAACCAGGTGGCTGACTTTTTTGTGGAAGGAGAGATGGTAGCAGTAACGACTTAAAAATACATTACAGACACAACATTGTCAATACTCAAAACAGGTATGTCTTAAATAGCAGGGAACAGTAAATGAAGGGGTAGTATTTAGCTTTTTACGTTTTCTTTGGCCCAGGCATCTTTTAGGGTAACGGTACGATTAAAAATAAGTTGGTTGCTACTACTTTCCTTGTCTAAGCAGAAGTAACCTTTACGTAAGAATTGGTAGCGTTTATCAAGTGAAGCAGTCGCAAGCGACGGTTCTACAAAGGCATTTACAACTTGTAAAGAATCGGGGTTAATGTAGTCTTTAAAATCCCCTTCTTCGTTGGAAGGATTTTCTACCTTAAACAAACGATCGTATAAACGAACTTCCGCAGTTATAGCGTGGGCAGCACTCACCCAGTGGATGGTACCTTTAACTTTTATTCCGCTGTTGTCTGCACCACTCTTAGTTTCAGGGAGATAGGTGCATTGTATTTCTGTAATGATTCCATTCTCTGCCTTGATAAAATGATCGCAGCGAATGATGTATGCACTTTTCAATCGCACCATGGCGCCGGGTGCAAGCCTGAACCATTTTTTTGCGGGCTCCTCCATAAAATCCTCTCTTTCTATCCAAAGCTCTTTGCCGAAAGGAA
>JAYTBG010000225.1:0-1603 GCA_043737055.1 Chitinophagaceae bacterium
ACAGATCATGGTGCATCCCCCATTCTAAATGTAATCAGGTGCTATGACAGAGATGATGCCTGCCTTTTTTTTCCTACGGATGTTTATTCTTTTCATGTAGATCGCTCGCCTGTACCAACCGATACTTTTTTATGCACTTATTATGGCGATCCGAGTGAAATATTGCCCAATGCACAAGCCCGGCAAAAAGTGCTTGTTCCCGAAATACGTGATGAACTGAGGAAACTACATGGTGGAGCAACTGGAGGTTTTGAATCATTTTTAAGTGAGTATTTTTTTGATCTTCACTACCTGCCTACACCAGCTGCACGTACTGTCAGCTTAGGTATTGGTAACTTATGGAGGTTGGGGATAGATCATCCTGGAAGCAAGGTGCCTCCCTGCGTTTACCGTGCCCCAAAGGAAAAAACGGGAGAGAAGCGGTTGTTGATGATCTGTTGAATACACATCAAGTAAGTAATACAAAACATGTAGTTAATTCCTGGGGAACTAAATGGAGAAACAGGGATGATGATAAAACGAATTATGAAATGAGGAATGTATTTGCGAACGAATTTTTTATCTATGTTTTATCGTCACCTACCACATCCTGAGATAGCCTACGTCCTGAAAAATGGGTATTAAAAAATCGTTGACACTTGAAGCAGTATTATTCACGGTTGATTACCGCAATTTCATTACTTTTAAAAGATGGAAAAAAGCCTTAAAATTGTTCAGTTAAAAGATAAACAGACTGACTTTTTGTATTGGTCTTCAAAAAGTGAAATTGAACGGCTTAGTGCCATTGAAATATTAAGACAGCAATATATAAATTACAAAAAAGATGTTCAGCCAAGACTTCAAAGAGTTCATCGAATTATTAATCAAAAACAAGGCTGAGTAGTTGATTGTAGGCGGCTATGCTGTTGGGGTACATGGTCATCCAAGATATACCGGAGATTTAGATATTTGGCTAAATCCAAGCCAGCAAAATGCTGAATTAATTTTAAAGTCTGTTAATGACTTTGGTTTTTCATCTTTTAATTTAACCGTATCAGATTTTACAAAACCGGGTAATGTTATCCAATTAGGTTATCCTCCATTAAGAATTGATTTACTTACAGCTATAGATGGTGTAACATTTGAAGAGTGTTTTCAAAACATGAGACAAGTGGCAATTGAAAACCTTTCAGTCAATTTTATAGGGTATAGCGATCTATTAAAAAATAAACGAGAATCAGGCCGCCTCAAAGACTTTGACGATATTGAAAATCTGCAATGATTGGCAGATATAGCATTTGGTTGCTTGCCGACAAGGGTGTTAGAGTTTTAGCCGAGCTCGGTGTCCTTTCACCAACAATGCACGTAGATTACAGCTCCATTTTCCCCAATGCCTCCCCCAAATCCCTTATCAAATAATCAGCATCTTCCAGCCCTACGTACAATCGCATCATCCGATGGTCTCTGTTATTTACATCAAAATCTGCGGAGGAAATGCCAGCACATTTGGGGATAATTAAACTTTCATGACCGCCCCAGCTTACCGCCATCATTATGTGTTGCAGGCTTTCACAAAACTGTTCTATCGCTTGCAGGGATGTTGGTTTAAAATAGAAACTCAGCA
>JAYTBG010000226.1:0-4165 GCA_043737055.1 Chitinophagaceae bacterium
CATTTCTTGAGCACCAACAACCAACCTACAGAAAATTTTGAGTTTGCCGACACCCTGGTTGCAGATACGCTGGCAAGCATTAAAGCTATCCATACCATACAAGATCAAAACGGGGAGGAAGGCTGCAACCGGTATATCATCAGCCACTGTAACAGTGCACTAAATGTGATGGAGGTGTTTGGATTGTTTGTGTTGTGTGGCTGGGCGAAGCGAAACATAGAGGTAGATATTGTGCCGTTGTTTGAAACCGTAAATGATTTACAGGAAGCAGGTAGCATTATGAAGGAGCTGTATGAAAATGAATACTATCAACAACATCTTAAACATCGGGGTAACAAACAAACGATCATGCTCGGCTTTAGCGACGGCACAAAAGATGGCGGCTACCTGATGGCGAACTGGAGCATTTATAAAGCGAAAGAGGCCTTGTCTGCAATATCTAAGAAACATCAAATAGACGTAGTATTCTTTGATGGTCGTGGGGGCCCGCCAGCAAGAGGTGGTGGAAAGACCCACCAATTTTACGCCTCCATGGGTCGCAATATTTCTAACAAAGAAATTCAATTGACCATTCAAGGCCAAACGGTGAGCAGCAATTTCGGAACCATTGATGCTGCTCAGTATAACATTGAACAGTTGATACATGCTGGTATATCTAATGAGTTGTTCAGTAGTAGAGCTGGCACACTCGGGCCCAGCGAAGAAACACTGCTGCAACAATTGGCTGATGATAGTTTTGTTTCGTATAAGAACTTAAAAAATCATCCTTATTTTACCGACTATCTTGCTCATGTGAGCCCGCTCCGTTTTTACAGCGAGACAAATATTGGCAGCCGGCCTGCAAGCCGTTCGATCTCCGGAAAATTGTCACTCAAAGATCTTAGAGCCGTTCCTTTTGTGGGCGCATGGAGCCAGTTAAAGCAAAACGTGACTGGCTATTACGGTGTGGGTGCAGCGTTGCAGCTTGCAGAGGCCAACGGGTCTTTGTTAGCATTAAAAAAGTTTTACAGCGAATCTCTATTTTTTAAGACACTGATAGACAATTGTGAAATGGCCATGAAGAAGTGCTATTTCCCACTTACCCAATACCTGAGCACGCATTCAAAATACGGCGAGCTTTGGCAAATGATCTATGATGAATTTGAGCTCACGAAAAAGTATATTTTCCTCCTCACCGGAAAAACAGAATTGATGGCCAATTATCCTGTAGAGCAGTTGTCTATTGCCATGAGAGAAAGAATAGTGTTGCCGCTGGCAACCATCCAACAATTTGCTATGACGTCGCTAAGGCGGATGGAGGAGGAGTTGGAGCAGGATCCACTCAAACAAAATTTCGAAAAGTTGGTAATGCGTTCCTCTTTTGGAATCATCAATGCCAGTAGAAATTCTGCCTAAAAAAGAAGCCCCTAAAAAATAGGGGCTTTCCTTTTCGATTGACTGCCTGTTAAAAGAAACTTTAAAATTTATACATCACGGCCAGCAACGCACTGGCGGCAGATGTTGAAGCGCTGCCATCATTCTTTAGGAAAATGCCACTTTGGGCAGTTTCAAATCTCAGCTCAGGTACGATTGTTAACGGGCCAATTTTAGCATTAAACGAAAGAGTATTCGCAAAAATATTCTTGGTGGTAAAGTAAACCATTTTGTTATCGCTGATGTATTCGCTCCTTAGCGTAATTCCAAGTGCAGGGGTAGGGTCAAAGTTTAAGTAAAGTGCATTGCCCACCCAGCTTCCACTGCTACCGTCCACTGGTTTGCGGGCCTGTACTGTGCCGTTGTACCCGATATTGAATTTAGTGGAAAGCGTTGCGAGTACTACCGCATCTACCTGGTTCAGAGATTGGAGCCCACTTGGATTTTCGCCCCCGTCGGAGCCACCAAAACCGGAATAGTTGAGGTAGGCCTTCAACTTACCGTTAGGCGTAGCCGCACTAATTTGTGCTATAAGATTATTAACGGTGGTAGTTGCAGTGGTTTGGTCTGTGTAATTAGTAATACCAAGCATGAACCCCACTGCACCTGCTGTAAAATCCGCTTTCAAGCCCTGGTGAAAGAATGGACCGTTAGTAAACATGTAGCTCATACTGTAGTTTCTGTTTAGCGGTGCATCAAGCAGTTCGTATCCTACGTGAGTGGCAAACTTACCTGCAGTAAATTTCAGCTTAGAACTAGGCATGTAGGTAACGAAGGCCTGTTTAACAGCAGTAAGCGTGTGAAACCCGTTTTTCCCGGTTCCGTTACCTCCATCAACGCCATCATTATAGGAAAATTCTTCAGCCCGTCTGCCATAACCGAGATCCACGGTAGCACCCACCTTTCCGCTTAAGGCCGTGGCTTCTGCCTTGATGGTGGCCATGCCAAGTTCAAATGAACTTTGAGAATTGGTAAAACTGGTAAAATTGTTCTGCTGTCCCGAAAAGTTGTAACGGTAGTAAGCATCAATTGAACCGGAAATAGTTAGCGTTTTGGTTGTATCCTGCGCTTGAACATGAAAAAAGCAAACAGCAGATACCCCTGCTAAGGATAATTTTCTTAACATTGTAGTTGATTTTAGTTATTAATAAGAGGTACAGCCATGAACTTTGTCGAGAAGCTCATATAACGGTTGTACCTTTTTTATTTTGAAAAGGCTGAAATAGAATTATTCATCTACCATTGATTCTTTGATGGTGCCATTATTATGCACGACCAATGTACCCTGTGTATATTTCTCGTCGTGCTGTGAAGCATCAAGGCCAAGTTCTTCCTCTGCCTCGGTAACACGCAATGGTAAAATGAAGTTGATGAACTTAAAGATCAGGTATGAGCCTGCAAAACTGAACGCCACCACAATGGCCAGGGCTTTTAATTGTGTAAAGAAGAAACTAGCGTTGCCATAAAAGAGGCCATCATTACCTGCACTGTTAACAGCCTTTGTAGCAAGAAAGCCTGTCATAAGCATTCCAACAATGCCGCCTACGCCATGACAAGGAAATACATCTAAAGTATCATCTAACCTTGATCTTTGTTTATAGTAAACTGCTATATTAGAAATGATAGCTGCTACCACACCAATGAAAATACTTTGTGGAATAGCAACGAACCCTGCGGCTGGCGTGATAGCTACCAGGCCTACAACCGCACCAATACAGAAGCCAAGCACAGATGGCTTTTTACCTCGTAGTACATCAAAGAACATCCAGCTCAAACCTGCCGCGGCAGCAGCGGTGTTCGTTGTAGCAAAAGCTGAAACCGCCAGTGCATTGGCACCCAATGCAGAACCTGCATTGAAACCAAACCATCCAAACCAAAGCAAGCCTGTTCCTATTAAAACGTATGGAACATTGGCAGGAGGAATTTCTTTATTTTCTAAATGAACTTTGCGACGTTTCAAAACCAATACACCGGCCAGCGCCGCACAACCAGCAGAAATATGCACTACTGTACCACCTGCAAAATCCAGCGCCCCCATCTTAAACAAAAAACCATCCGGATGCCAGCTCCAATGAGCAAGAGGCGCATATATTAATAAAGAGAACAAAACCGTGAATAAAATATAAGAAGAGAAACGGATTCTTTCTGCAACAGCCCCCACTACCAGCCCAGGGGTAATTACTGCAAACATCATCTGAAAAATAGCGAACAATGCTAACGGTATGGTTGGGGCAAGGCTCCATGGTGCACCAGAGTTTACATTCTTAAAAAATAAAAAGGTTGAAGGGTTGCCGATAAAACCACCGATAGAATCTCCAAAAGCAAGACTAAAGCCAATGACTACCCAAAGTACGCCCACCACCCCCGCAGCTACTACGCTTTTGATCATGGTGGAAATAACATTTTTGCGATGCACCATACCCCCGTAAAAAAAAGCCAGTCCAGGGGTCATTAAAAATACCAGCGCTGTGGCAACGATGATCCACGAAATATCTGCGGCGCTGTATGCACCGGCCTTATCTTCGTAATGGGGCAGTGCCGGAATAAACAAGGCTACCACGGCAACAGCAGCCAAAATAAGAAAGGGTGCAATTTGTCTGACGGTTAGTTTTTTAATCATACTTCGGAGTTTTAAAATAGTGATTTAATTGCATCTGTTATATTTCTCTAAAATATTAAGTTATTGTTACAAATAAGATAAAATTATTTAGATATTTATAAATCGTATATGTTTGGCGATCCCATAAATTCT
>JAYTBG010000227.1:0-4147 GCA_043737055.1 Chitinophagaceae bacterium
TTGTTTTGCCAGCCTTGCCACGGCGTGTGGTTACCACAATTACACCATTTGCACCCCGGCTTCCATAAGTAGAAGCAGCTACTGCATCTTTGAGAACGGTTACATTTTCGATGTCATTTGGGTTGAGAGCAGCAAAATCTGTGGCTGCTATTTGAATACCATCTACAATAAAAATGGGAGATGTGCTGCCGGTAATGCTACCTATACCCCGAATAAGTATGGAGCCACTATTACCGGGCTGCCCGCTACTGGCACGCATCAGTAAGCCTGGCGTGGTTCCTTGAAGTGCCTGGTCGAAGGAAGCAATTGGTACGCTGCGCAGCTTTTCGCCCGCCACTACGCCGGCGGCGCCAGTGAAACTCTTTTTGTTTTGAGCCCGGTAGCCGGTCATTACTACTTCGGTGAGCTGGTTGTCACCAACCGCCAGGGTAACATTGACTGAAGTGCCAGAAATTTTTTCTTCTTTAGTGACGTAACCAACGTAAGTAAAAATGAGGCTTGTTGTTTTTTCCGGAATCTGAATTAAAAAATTGCCCTCTGCATTTGTTAAAGCAGAGATTTTACTGTTGGGAGAGATTACAGTTACTCCCTGCAGACCTTTCCCATTTTGCTGGTCGGTAACCTGACCCGTTATGTTTTTTGTTTGCGACCAGCCGAGGTGGCTCACTAACAACATAACTGCGACTGCAATGCATGCTTTCATTCTCATAAGAAATAAAGTTAAAATTTGGTGAATTATCAACGGTTGAAGCTAGCCAAAAATAAAATAACAAAAAAATAAGGTTGAATCTTTTACAAGCTTATTAGACAGAAACTTAACAAACCAGCTCTACCTCAATTATTTCAAAAAAATAGAGGCATCCAGCAAGGCGGAGACCCCCGCAGTTTCAACAATCAAGCAATCAGGAGTTAGGTGTGTGAAAGCACAACACAATAAGGATTGTTCCGTTGTAAAAACATTTACGACCCTTCCGCCTTGGATGGATTTTTGTTTTAAGGGACTTTGAACTTTTTCAAATGTTGTCTGCCCTCGCATAAACCGGCCTTTTAGGTTATACAACAATCTAGTCTTCTTAACTGATCGCAAAAAAAAGGGAAACCTTTTTCTGCCCTATAGATTATCCGTACTTGATTCTGCAACATCATTCAAGCATGATCCACAAAAAATGGCCTCCTTTCGAAGACCATTTTAAAACGAGTATAGAGAAGATAATTATTGCCCCACCATAAACACAGCATTACAAAACATCAGTTTTCCGTTTTCCCAAAAGTTGCGAAACATCACGTTGTCGGTGAGATAGGTAACCGTACCACTACCAAGTTCCTGCACACCAAACAGCAACCCATCTTTTAGTTTAGGATTTAGTTTGTACCCAACAAACCCCGCGACCTGATTTAGTTTTTTGATGGTTCCTACGTTCCAGCCGCCTTCTTTAATAAACTCATATACCGCGGCATCCATCTTTAAAGTATAATAATACTTTGGATACCCAAACATCAATGGATGCGTATTGTCTACATCAACTTTAAAGATCGACCCTGGCGTGGTGCCCGCTATACTTTGCCTTTCACGGTCTGCAAAATTGAGCAGTGCCGCATATGGATCTTTGTTTTTGTTAGAGTCTTCATCTGCAGCATTCTGTGATTTTAAAGTGCTCCACTCCTGTTTAGAGAGTTGGGCTACTGCTCCCTCCAAGGCAACTACACGTCCGCCGCCTTGAATCCACTGCTCCAATTGTTTTGATTGGTCCTTATCAGTTAAAAACTTATAGCGGCCGTCTGGCATAATGAGTACGTCGTAATCACTCAAATCCAGTCTGCCAAAATCGAGTGCATTTACAAGCGTGATTTTGTATTTCAATTCCTGGTCAAAGAAATGCCAGATTTCTCCAGCTCCATTGGCGCTCACACTCTCACCGGTAAGCAATGCCACCCTTGGTGCTTTCATGGGGTGCACAGAGGAACTTCCAAAATCGAAGCCCTTTTCTACCATGCCCGAATTTACTGGCAGCATTTTTACTTGCTGCTTGTTACAAATTTCGCTTACCATTGTCCACAGGTTACTGCCAAACTTTTCATTTCCTTTTTTACCAATAATTACCGAGCCGTTTCCGAAGCTGTTGCCGCCAGCTTCAAAAGCTGTTTCTGCAAAACGTAGCCTGATGCCTTTCTCTAACAGTTGTGCCGCCGCCGCCGCAGCACTTGCAGACTGCCATGGTATCACATACGCATATGCATCGCCGGGTTGATTGTTGACGAAGTCGGCCATGGGTTTGCCTCCTCCTACATTAATAAGTTGAGAACTTGCAAAGGCATTTAGGCCATAGGTATAAGGCAAGGCCCACGCAGTAATATCATAGGTTGCGGAGTCTACCAATTTAGATTCTGGTTCAAACAATACTTTTACCATCACACCCCGGGGCTGCGCTGTACTTACCACAATGTCGTTAGCGGCAATTGTAAAAGCCTCGTCTTTCTTGGTTTGATAATTATAGCCTTTCCCACTACCGCTGGCCGTGCCATATTGTATGCCGTTTCTATCCAGCAATTGCAGCAGCGCCCTTATACGGCCTTCATCATTCGGATTGTTTTTAATGATGTAAGATTTGTACTGGCCAACAGTTCCTTTCATCGCTTCGCTAAAATACTGGCGAAATTCTTTTACCAGTTTACCGGCATTTTGAGAAGCCACTTCTACTGTGCTCATGCCCGTGGTGAAATGATGAATGGCCCGGTCATACAAAGTAAGTGTATCCCCTTCATCTGTTTCTACACCCAGGCCACCTGCTGGCCCGCCGCCTTGCTCATAGGTCATACCAATAGAGCCATTGTAAATCGGATAAGTATCGCCATAGGAAGGATAGAACAAATCAAAAACTTCTTTTGTAAAATAGAGCCAGTTGTTTTTGTCAAAATATCCAGCATGATTTTTCCCGATTGTAACCTGGAAATCTCTTTGCCATTTGCTGATCGTTTCATGATATGGCTGTGCGGCAGGGGCAAAATAATAAGGTTGATTTACGCCCTGTTCGTGAAAATCTACATGTACATAAGGCATCCACTGCAGGTATTGAACAATGCGCTGGCGACTTTCTACCTGTGTTTGCCACGCCCAGTCACGGTTGAGGTCGAAGTTATAATGATTGCTTCTGCCGCCCGGCCAGGGTTCCCGATGTTCCCGGGCATTGAGAGATGGATTGTAATTGTTGCCTACCACCCCGTTAAACCAATTAACGTAACGGTCTCTTCCGTCGGGGTTCAGGCATGGATCAATAATGACCAATGTATTTTTTAACCATTCCTTAGAAGCGGCGTTCTGCGGATCTGTTAAAGCAAAAATAGTGAGCATGGCTGCTTCTGACGAAGAGGTTTCATTCCCATGCACATTGTAGCTCAACCAAACAATGGCCGGCCCATTTTCTGTGGGAGCCATTTTATCTTTTGCCAGGTTTGCGAGGCGCATATTATTCAAGCGAATATTCTCAAGATTGCTGATATTTTCTGCGGAGGAGATGAAGGAAAGATACAGGGGGCGCTTTTCATTGGTCTCGCCGTATTGCTGCAGTTTTACCACGTTAGGCATTGACTCAGCTAAATGCTTAAAATAATTTACTACCTGAAAGTGAGGTGTGTACCTGCTCCCAATTTTATAACCTAAAAAAGCCTCTGGCGATTTTACCTGTGCTCTACATAGCACCACAGTACAACACACCAATAAACAAAGCATTGTTTTTTTCACAAGCAAAAAGTTTGAAATTGTAATGAAGATGGATAAAAAACAAAAGTCTGCAATTTTGAGTAATTGCAGACTTTTGTTTTAAGAAGAAATTCTAATATTAATAATTAGGGTTCTGTATTAAAATGCCCTGGCTTGCGTCAATCTCTCTTTGTGGAATTGGAAAGAATCGCTGTTACAGTTTCACGTAAATGCGGGCAAACATCTTATGAACTTGTTGCAACAGACACAACTAAGTCAATATTTTTCAAATATGGGGGGGTCAGAAAGCAGATTAATGACCCATGGCTTTAATGAATTCCTCTTTTTTGCGACGGGCCACATCCAGCACGGTATCATCGGTCATTACCACTTGGCCACCTTCGCCTTTAATGTATTTTTTTACCAGTGTCTTATTAATGATGTAGGAAT
>JAYTBG010000228.1:0-9900 GCA_043737055.1 Chitinophagaceae bacterium
TTGCTAAATTCGAACGGGATACATTTTTGCCAAAGCCTAAATGATAATATTTATTTGAATGTGCGCTCACTGTAATAAGCAAATCCCTTAAACTTTCCCGCCCACTCAATTGACCAAATATCATACACATGAGTTGGTTCCAGCAACTAAAATGTTTTACCCATTTATTACCTTCATGTTTGGTAACCCACTTATCGAAAATTCGGGCAGGTAAAAAAGTAACTATTTGTGCAAATACATATTTTCCATTGTTCATGCGGAATTTTAGCGGAAATAATTTGAATTCAATTCAAATCGTCACCGTTTATTTTTCGGCTCAAATACACGTCTATTAGGAATTTCAAAGAACTTTTATCTGAGTTAACAGGACACTAGTGTTTGTATATTTAAAATAACCGGCTGGAAAACTGACGGCAATATTCCACAAAAAAAAAATGCATCATCCTTGCTGCACCTCATACAAGCAACTGGGATTTTTGGTATTGCATGGCCACGTTTGCCATCTACAGGTTGCCCATTCGGTTTACGGTAAAGCAAGAGTGGGTGCGTTTTCCATTTAGTTTATTGATGAAACCGCTTGGCGCTATAGCTATAGATCGCAGGCACAGAGGACCTGAAAATGAAAGACCAAGTTTCATTGACGCCATGGCCGGTCTTTTCAACGCCAACGATGAGCTTATTATTTTAATTACCCCAGAAGGAACCAGGAGCAGGAACGATAAATGGAAAACAGGTTTTTATCATGTTGCAACCGCAGCAGAGGTACCTGTTTTGTTGGGCCACATTGATTATGAGAAAAAATTGACGGGAATCAGTAAATCCATTTTCCTTTCTGACTATCAACATGACATGAATCAGATCATGACTTTCTATAATGGCATAGCTCCGAAATTTCCTCAAAATTTCGTAACAGACTCTTCGTTTCCAATCGAACCGAAAGTGTAAACTTATCCTGTATTTACCTGCTGATTTTTTTCAAATCAATGTGTGTCATAAATCTCACTATCCGAATCTGATTTGCCAAAGGGAAGTTATCAAAGAGAAATGACTTCGACCTTCTAGAACTATAAATTATACGCAGACTTTAAACACCAAAGGCACCTGGAAAGATGCCTTTGGTGTTTATGAACTATAAAAGGTTGTCAAGAAAATAAATCGATTAGCTCCTGAAATTACCTTCCACCCGGTGCACAATGCTGCCTGAGAAATTGGGTGTAGAGTGTAGATAAATGTATAGCAGTGCCTTCGCCTTCGCTGATGTTGTGTGTGCGATTTGGATATGCCATAAACTGAAACTGTTTGTTGTGTTTCACCAACTCATTTACAAGCGCCTCGGCATTGCTGTAATGCACATTGTCGTCGCCGGTGCCATGAATGTAAAGGAGGTTTCCCTTTAAGCCTTTTACATGCGATATGGGCGAGCCTCTTATAAAATCCTGCTTGTTTTCCTGAGGCAAACCCATGTAACGTTCCTGGTAAATATTATCATAGTTTAACTGGTTGGCAACTGCCGCTATGGCAATGCCTGTTTGAAAAATGTCGGGATAAAGAAACATCAGGTTAAGCGTAGATGATCCACCGCCACTCCAGCCCCACACGGCTACACGGCTTTTATCTATGTAAGGCAGACCAATAATCTTCCTGGCCCCCATTGCCATATCTCTTATGTTGATATCACCTATTTTTCTATAAATAGATTTGCGCCATGCTGCCCCTTTTAAAGCCGGGCTACCACGATTATCTAAAGCTACCTGTACATATCCGTCTTCTGCCATATCTCCATTGTATAAAAAATTAGTGTGATTGCCATAGCTATCATCTGTGGTAGTTGCTGCGGGCTCACCGTAGACATAAAATACGACAGGGTATTTTTTATTAGGGTTGAAATTTGTTGGCTTATGAATCCAGGCGTCTAATACTACATTATCCTCTAATGTTAATTTCACATATTCCACATTTACAGTAGTATTTACTTTCATGTTGGAGGCAATGCTCTTGGCTGCATTGAGCGGACGATTGTCTGGCAAAGAAATCCACTCGGAAACTGATGGGGTATTAAAGTTGCTAAAACTGTGCTTGGCTAATTTGCCGGTTGGTGAAACCTGGTATTGGTGTGTACCTTTTTGTGATGCAGGAGACAAGAGCTCGGGTTCATCCTTTCCATTATTAATGCGCACCCGGTATAAATAACTTTGCGTGGCATTGGCAGGTGATGCGGTGAAATAAATGAAATTTGTTGCCTCATCAATTGAAACAATTTTTCCGATGTCGTAGCTTCCTTTGGTTAGCGGCGTTACCAACTTTCCATCCCGGCTAATTTTGTAAATATGGCGCCATCCATCTTTTTCGCTTACCCACAAAAACTCCTGGCCTTTGTTTATCCAGTTCCATCCGGCAGGGTTATCGGTATTCATGTCTACCCAGGCATCATCATTTTCGGCCCAAAACGTAGTGCTGCTGCCATCGGTGGTTTTACAATAAATAAGTTTACTCTCCTGCTGTTTTCTATCTAGCTGTTGAACGATTAATTCATTGGGTCCGCTCCATTCCATGCGTGGCAGGTAATGTTGCCTGGGATCTCCGGCAATATCCATCCACCGGATTACACCGCCAGATAATGTTACTACCCCAATACGAACCGGCGAGGGAGCTTCCCCTACTTTGGGGTATTCAACCGGTATTACCTGGGAGTAATTGGAATCTGTAGTGTTGAGCATGTAGTAGTCCCTGATGCGGGTGGCGTCTACTTGCCAAAACGCTATTTGCCTCCCATCGGGGCTAAATCTAAATCCGTCTCTGCAGCCAAACTCCTCTTCATACACCCAATCAAAAGTACCATTGATCAATTTGCGGCTACCGTCTGACGTTAGCTTACGGATCTGGCCGGAGGCCACATCTTCTATGTATAGGTTATGCTGACTAACATAGGCTACAAACCGGCTATCTGGCGAAAACTTTGCAAACATAAGAGACTGCGATGCCAAGCCCTTGCCCAGTTGCCTTAATTCATTTCCCACGGGAGTTAAAACCCAATAATCTCCTCTTGTGTTGTAACGCCAAACACGTGCTGTATTGGTAAACAGCAAAATTTTACTGCGATTTGGGCTGTAATCAAATGATTGAACTTTGAGTGGAGAAGTTTTGCCGGCGGGGGTGAGTTGCTCTTTACCAACTACCACGGTTTGTGCCTCCGTTTTTGGATCATGGCGATAGATATTGCCATCCTCCATGCTGTAATAACCGGTGCCTTCTACCGTCCAGTTGATGCCCCGGTTTTGTGCAATGGCAGACTGACCGAGCACAAAAAAAAACAGGACAACATATTTAATTTGGTACCGCATAGACTATAAGATTTTAGAAATAAAAATAAGCAATTAAACAGGAGCAATTTAATAAGCTGCTGTTAAATGGAAAGCAATTACAAAATTCAAGGTATTTTTGCCTGTTGCCCAAAAACAAATCAGCACTGACATAAAAACGTAATCGCTACAATAAAATTATAATGCAACCGGAGAAACTGAGATTGGACAAATATTTATGGAGCATTCGCTTTTTTAAAACGAGAAGCCAGGCAGCCGATGCCTGTGACAGAGGCAAAATAAAAATTTTAGGAAATGCAGCCAAAGCCTCCAGGTCGGTAAACGTAAACGACGAGTACGAAGTAAAAACAGAAGCAAAAAAATGGGTGATAAAAGTAACGGCATTGCTACATACCAGGGTTCAATTTACGGAAGCTATAAAATATTACACAGACATTACCCCGGCTGAGGAATTGGACAGGATACAGTTTCAGGCGGCTGTTTTTCATACAGGTAAAAGAATGAGCAAAGTGGGCCGCCCTACAAAAAAACAGAAGAGAGATTTAGATGAATTTACCAACGAAACGTAGTTAACACAGTCATTAAGTCAATGGGTCATTAAGTCATTATCTTGCGTTTTTAACCCTCGGCTTTGACTTTTGACTTGACTTTTGACACCTAACCACCCATGACCATCGATATCATCACCGTTGTTCCAGACCTCTTGGCATCGCCCTTTGCGCACTCTATAATGAAGCGTGCACAAGACAAGGGATTGCTTAAAGTAAATGTTATCAATCTAAGAGACTATACAACTTACTCCAGGGCGCAGGTAGATGATTATGCTTTTGGTGGAGGAGCAGGTATGGTGATGATGCCAGAACCATTGGTAAATGCCATTGAAAGTCTTCAGAAAAATACCAGCTACGACGAAGTAATTTATCTAAGTCCTGACGGCGAAACACTCAACCAGCAAACAGCCAACAACCTTTCTTTAAAAAAAAATCTGATGATGATCTGTGGCCATTATAAAGGGATAGATCAACGGGTACGGGATCATTTTGTAACGAGAGAAATTTCAATTGGCGATTACGTTATCAGCGGTGGAGAACTAGCAGCGGCAATTCTCACCGATGCGATAGGCCGACTGATACCGGGGGTACTCAATGACGAGACTTCCGCCCTTAGCGATTCGTTTCAAGACAACCTGCTTGCTCCTCCTGTGTATACAAGGCCGGAAAATTTTAGAGGTTGGAAAGTACCCCAGATTTTAATGAGCGGCAATCATAAAATGATTGAGGAGTGGCGTCACGACCAGGCACTTGAACATACCAGAAAACGCCGCCCCGACCTTTTACACAAACATGACTAATGGCAAAGCCCCGCACGAGTGCAGGGCTTTAATAGGGGATCGATACTGATCAACTAGTTGGTAAATAGCTTATCATCTACCGGGAGGTTAGTAGAAATTTTGTCGAAGGTTATCACTCCCTGGGTATTGGTTGTGCTGTATGCAAACATATAGCCATCTGCATTTTTCCGATAGTCTATATAGGTTGTAGCCACTTCCATTTCGTTACCCAGCGCCGTAACCTTCGAAACTGTTTTAAGCAAAAGGCCGGAAGCTATATCCACAAAAAACAATACTTCTTTACCTCCTTCTCTGTTCCCACAATTTCCAGTGTGTAACCTTTTTCTTTGTAGTTGAACAATGCACCTTGTATATCAAGTTGGCTTTGTACAGATTTTAGTTGCTCGGCATCCATTTCCTGCGGTTCTGTATGTTGCATGATTGGCATAAACACCCACCCTTTTGCGGGCGTAGCCAATTGAAAGTTAGCAGTTCCCATAATGTCCAGGTCGAGTCTCATACCCATCAAATGTTTTTTGGTCATCGTAAGAGGCACATCTATGCCCTGCGTACTCATGCTTCCTTCCATCTTTACGGTTTTGAGAGAGGTAAGTTTTTCTGCACCGCCCATGGCAGCCACATAGTTGTTTACAATATCATCGGCGGTTTGAGCCGTTGCCGAATAAGCAATAACTGCGAAAACGAAGGCGAGTACTGTTTTAGAAAATTTCATGGTAGATTGTTAGAAGTAATTTTTAATTTTTGAAGGCTCAAGATATATAAAATTTAAATTGAGTTTTTTTTATGTTCAGCTTTGGAGTAGTTAGTACCCGATTAACAATAATTTATTAACATGGCCACATCATTCAGCATTATAGGTAACATAGCAGATATACCGGCTAGAAGATTTTATTATGGAGAAATTACCGTAGCGGGGGGCAAGATCATTTCTATCAATAAAATGAGTGACGAACCTGAACATGGTGAACCCTATATATGCCCGGGGTTTATTGACAGCCATGTGCATATTGAGAGTAGTATGCTTGTGCCGGCAGAGTTTGCAAAGCTTGCAGTAGTGCATGGCACTACTGGTACCATTAGCGATCCTCATGAAATTGCAAATGTATGCGGGATGGCTGGTGTACAGTTCATGATTGCAGATGGTAAGCAAGTGCCTTTTAAGTTTCATTTTGGTGCACCCAGTTGTGTGCCTGCAACCATTTTTGAAACCGCAGGTGCGGCACTCCACGCTGAGGAAGTAGAAGCCCTGCTAGCCATGCCTGAAATAAATTACCTGAGCGAAATGATGAATTTTCCGGGAGTACTAAACCGAGATGAGGAGGTGATGAGAAAAATTGCAGCAGCAAAAAAATATAATAAACCGGTAGATGGCCATGCACCGGGTTTAAGAGGGCCACTGGCAAAAAATTATATTGATGCAGGCATTAGTACAGATCATGAATGCTTTACTGCTGAAGAGGCCCTGGAAAAACTAGGCTTCGGTATGAAAATTCTGATAAGAGAAGGCAGTGCCGCAAAGAATTTTGATGCGCTCATACCGCTACTCTACGACCATTTTGAGAACATGATGTTTTGCAGCGACGACAAGCACCCGGATAGCCTGGTAGAAGGCCACATCAATATCCTTTGCTCAAGGGCTGTCGCATTTGGAATTGACATTTTTAAGGTTTTACAAGCGGCCTGCGTTAACCCGGTTGTGCATTACAACATGCGCAATGGACTTTTGCGGGTAGGCGATGGAGCAGATTTTATTGTGTTGCATGACCTTATTCACTTTAAGGTGCAACGAACTTATATTGATGGATTGTTGGTCGCCGAGAATGGTAAGTCGCTTATCAAAACCACAGCGCCTGCCGTTATAAATCAGTTTAATTGCGAAGAGAAGCAGGTAGAAGATTTCTACATGCAAGCACCAGATGGCAATGCTACCATACCGGTAATAGAGGCATTGGAAGGGCAGTTGATCACTAACAAAATAATGGCAAATGCCAGCGTACAAAATGGCAACCTGGTAAGCAATACGGAGAGTGATATTTTAAAAATTGTTGTTGTAAACCGTTACAGCAATGCGCCTGTGGCAAAAGCTTTCATTAAAAATATGGGAATAAAAAAGGGAGCGATGGCGTCCTCTGTTGCACATGATAGCCACAACATTGTTGCGGTAGGGGTTGATGATGAGAGCATTTGCAAAGCAGTAAATTTGATCATTCAGCAAAAAGGAGGTGTAAGTGCAGTAAGTCCCGATACGGCAATGATATTGCCATTACCTATTGCCGGATTAATGAGTGCAGAAGATGGTTATAAAGTTGCTGAAGACTATACCTCCATAGATCATTTTGTTAAACAGGACCTCGGCAGCCCACTTGCAGCGCCCTTCATGACCCTGTCTTTTATGGCTTTGTTGGTAATCCCTCACTTAAAACTAAGTGACAAAGGGTTATTTGATGGAGACAGTTTTTCTTTTGTGGACAGCGTTTTAGCTTAAAAGAGTTAGTGTGATTTATGATTTATGATTTGTGATTTATGATTTGGGAGTAGCCTATAACTGTAAAGGAGCTTACCTGTTTTCTTTTTAACCTTATGCCTTTTACCTTTTTAATTTTTACTTTTTAATTTCCCCTCTCAATACTTCGCCGATACTACTTTCATCGAAATGCTATCTGTACCCTTGGGAGAAAAATATTTTGATTTAAAATTTACCGTAGCCCCTGGCGGAACGGCCTCGTATATTACTTCCTGATCTTCCTGCAGTAAAGTTCCTGTCTTGCTATAAAAAAACAGTTTTATGTCAACATCCTTGTATGTTACCATTTTGGCTTTATTGGTCAATTTGCCTTTTAGCACCGTTTGCCCCAGTAAGTTTTTCTTATCATTTCCGGTAACGGTTAAAAAATTAAGTGGTGATTGTTGTTCTACCTCCTCTAACGATAGCTTGCTGTTTTCATACTTATCCATCGCTTGTTTTTCTTTTTGCTCTGCGCTAGTGCAAGCATGCATTGTAAAGCCCAGCACGAGTGCAATTCCGTAGTATTTCTTCATTACAAATTTTTAGATGGCTATTTAAATAAAGGTTAACCAAAAATAAGCGATGCTCTCTATTTTATTATAGTTTTGTGCGCATGCGATGTTAAAGTATTAACATGCAGTTGTTCTACGTCAACTCAAAAGAAGATAAATAATTATGGTACATAATTTTAGCAAAAAACATTCCCTTGTAAGCAATTGGGTGAGCGAGTTAAGGAGTGTAGATATTCAAAATGATCGAATGCGTTTTAGGCGAAACCTGGAACGTATTGCTGAAGTTATCGGTTACGAAATAAGCAAAGAACTTGAAACCGAGGAGCTGGAAATCACCACACCCATGGGCACTGCAAACTGCAAGGTATTAAAGGAGCAACCTGTGCTTGCTACAATTTTGCGGGCAGGCCTTGCCATGCATAACGGGCTGCTAAATTATTTTGACAGGGCCGACAATGCATTTTTAAGTGCCTATAGAAAACACCATAGTGATGGCAGTTTTGAAATAAGTATGGAATATATGAGCTGCCCCGAACTTGATGGCAGGATTGTAATTATCAGCGACCCAATGTTGGCGACCGGCGCTTCACTTGTTAAATCTATTCAATACATCAAAGCAGAGGGAGACATCAAGGCATTGCACATTGTATGTGCCATTGCCTGCACTGTTGGTATTGAATATGTTTTGCGTGCAGAACCTAAGGCAACCATTTGGTGCGGGGACATTGACGACGAACTCACTGCAAAGGGCTACATCGTACCCGGCCTTGGCGACGCTGGTGACCTTGCCTATGGAACTAAAATGCAAAGCTAGTTTCATCCCGGTTTCGACTGTTAACCCGACAAACTCCCATGCATGCATTTTCTACTAATGGTCAAACTTCACATTTTTAGATGCAGCATTATAAGCCATTTGCTTATCTTTAAATTCTATACTTGACTAATGATGAGAAAATACCTGATAATTGTTTTTTGTGCTATTGCTGCTACTTCTTTGAAGGCTCAGGACCCACACTTTTCCCAGTTTTTCGCCTCTCCTTTAACTTTAAACCCTGCCTTTACTGGTAAATTTGACGGTACCTGGAGATTAGCGGCTAACCACAGAGACCAGTGGCCATCTATTGCCAAAGCTTACGTTACTACAAGTGCCTCTATTGACTTTCCTATATTAAAATCCAGAATACCTGAAAATGATATTTTTGGAATAGGTATCTCCGGCGTTTCTGATGCGAGTGCCAATGATCAATTAAAACTTAATTATGGCTCTTTATCTATGTCGTACCACAAAGCCCTGGACGAAGATGGGTACAATACCATTGGTGCCGGTTTCCAGGGAACATATAGTAGTATGAACCTCGATGTGAGCAACCTGACGTTTGAATCCATGTTGACCCAAAATGGTTTTACAGATATATCTAAAAGAGAAGTGCTGAGCAACGGAAACAACCAAAGTTATTTTGATGTAAATGCGGGCGTGCTTTATTCAGGATCTACCAACGGAGAAAACAACTATTATTTAGGGGCTTCGATGTACCACATCAACAGGCCAAAAGTAAGTTTTGTAGACAACAACTGGTTACTTTCAGGAAGGGTAACCGTACATGGAGGTGGCACATTTTTCCTTTCAGATGTTGTATCTGTAAGTACTTCGGTTATTCACCAGATACAAGCAAAGGCAAGCGAAACAACATTGGGCGGAGCCTTCGGGTTAAATGCAAACAACGACAATGTAAATCCTACCAACGTCTACATTGGTTCGTGGATACGGTTCAACGATGCCATCATCCCGTACATAGGACTCGAATTTGGCGGACTGAGAATTGGCGCCAGCTATGACATCAACACCAGTAGCTTAAAAGCGGGTACGGGTAGCCGTGGGGGATCTGAGATTTCGCTCATTTACATCAAACGTCCTGTGGAATCACGTGGCATTCCCTGTCCTCGGTTTTAAGGTTTTCCCTCGCAAAATCTTTATAACAAAACAGTTGCTTCAGATGAATTTTATATTCTGATTTTTCCACTCACATACTTATTTCCTTTTAAAAAAAACCGGTAAGGCAGCGCAGCATCTTGCCCCGCAGAATCGATCCCAATCCTTAGACCGGCAGTTATAATTTCATCGCTGATCTCGTATTCTTCATCTTCTGTAATAAAGAGTAACTCTTGAGTGAGAAGCAAGCCTGAATGTTTTTTAAAAATCCCGAGTGCTTT
>JAYTBG010000229.1:0-9870 GCA_043737055.1 Chitinophagaceae bacterium
GACATCAACTCCAGCTCTATTGGTATAGAAATAGATAATGATGGCACGGAGCCATTTACAGAAGCTCAGATGAATTGCCTCCTAGGCCTGCTGAATAAACTTAAGAAAATACACGGCATTGCTACTGCCAATTTCATTGGTCACGCAGAGATAGCCCCTACCCGAAAAGTAGATCCGCACCTTAATTTTCCCTGGAAGAGACTAGCGGAGCAAGGGTTTGGTTATTGGTATGATGATACCACTGCCCTTGCCTTGCCGATAGATTTTAACAGCAGCTATGCGCTTCGCATTATTGGTTACGACATTAGCAATATTGTGGCTGCCACGACGGCGTTTCGCAGGCATTTTTTAAGCATAGACAAAGCCGGAGAGTTTACAGAACCTGAGAAAAAGGTTTTGTATGCGGTGATGAGGAAGTATTTGTAGGGGAAAGGTGTAGGGTGTAAGGTGTAAGGCTAAAGGTGTAAGGCCAAAGATTGCCTGCAGGTAGACAGGGTCTAACGTAAAAGGCAAAAGGTCTAGGGTGAAAGGAATTTGGACGAGTCACCCTTATTCATCATTGATAATCCGGGTTATGAATCCCACACTCGCAACTCATTACCCATCATTCATAACTCATAATTCACGATTGCATATCTGCAACAAGATCGCTAAAGCTGATCTCTTCAAGCACTTTCTTTTTCGCCACATTTTCTTCATCATACCATTTCACCAGCCGAATGCTCCCAGCAACTATTTCTATGCCCGTCACATCGCCATCATCAAAACAACAACAACCACTGTTGAAGTAAACAGGCAACAACTCGTAATGTTCCCGTGGACTTTCTATAGCAGCGTTTGGATGATTATAGTATCGCCCAGATGCAAACACGGGCTGGTGCGTATGCCCGGTAATGAGCAATAGATTTTTTCTTTTGCTGCTCCATTCATACATCATCTTATTGTGCAAGTTTCGCAAAGAAAAATCTTTACTGGCGCTATTAATATTGATACGAAGAAACCGTTGTACCGGCATCCAGATATGCGCCACCAGCCAGGTACTAAGTGCATTGTTGTCACTCATTAAATCGCCCTGGTGGCCGTGGGTAAGCAGGATATTGAGGGGGATGCTTAGGCCAGATATTTTTAAAATGACAGCTTCATAAATAACCGGTGCAGGGTCAAAATATTTCTTTAGATGGAAGGCAACAGCAAACTTATCTTTCCATAGAATGTCGTGATTACCAAAAGTTTTCGTGTATCTGTCCGGGTGGAAAGCTGCTTCCTGAAGCCAGGTTTTTTCATTGGCTGATAAAATTTCCGACACTTTAAATTTCCAAAGCTCTTCACTATCGCCCAGGTTAATAAAATGAAATTTATTTTCATTATAATATTTCAAGGCTTCCAAATAATTAGCCTCACTCATATTAAAATCATCGGCCCAACTTTTATTTCCTTTGTGCTGGTCGCTAAAAATAATGAACTGATCTCTATCAGGGTTCACCTCAAGGGTCTTTACAGCGTTGGTAGTGCCGTTTATGCCTTGTTCGCACAATTCTGTAAGGGATGCAAAGACAGTTTCCCTCTTTGGTGAAGCCGCCAGTTTGTTTCCCATCCAGGTAAGGGGTCTCTTTAAAATAGATTGGAGGAGTTTTCGCATACCGGCAGCTAAATTGATTTAGGAACAAAATAGCGACCGATAACTGGAAATTTTGCAAGCTCTCTTGCTTCTACCCTGCTCACAAACCAGCTAAAGAATCCAAACAACACAGCTCCGGTGATTATAGAAAACCAAAGCGCACTGCTCGCCCATGTTATTAATGCTATATGCAGCAGGTAAATAAGCACACACAGTACGATATATGCAATTAGTTTTTTCACAGCATACGGCACCGGATAATGTTTTTGACCAAGCAAATAACTACTGATCATCATAAAAAGATAACAACTGAAAGTTGCCAAAGCAGCACCGGCATAATGTAATATTGGAATAAGAACAATGTTGAGCACTACAGTAATTATTGCGCCAGCAATGGTAATCATGGCACCATACTTATTTTTATTGGTGAGCTTGTACCAAACGCTGAGGTTGTAGTAAATGCCTAAAAAGATATTGCCCAGCGCAAGCAATGGTACCACCTCCAAACCCTGCGCCCATGCCGGGTTGGTAAAGTTTGTGAATATCCATTTAAAAATATCCAGGAAAAGTGCTATGAACAGAAACATGAAGCAACAGGCAATGACAAAAAACTTCATTACCCTCGCATAAGTGCGCTGGGCGTTTTCGTTTTTACTTTGGTTGAAAAAAAACGGCTCTGCGGCCATTCTAAATGCCTGGATCATGATGGTAACGAGCAAGGCTATGCGAAAAATATTGGCAAAAATTCCGAGCTCATGATCAGCCTGCTCTCTTGGCAAATCTACTACATGCCGGTAAATAAGCCGGCTCAGCACATCGTTTACCATTCCCCCCAACCCTACAATGATCAGCGGCATGCTATACCGCATCACCTCTTTCCATAATTTTGTATCTATTGTAAATTTTACCTGCCTTATTTCTTTGCTCAATAACAACAACGTGCAAATGCTGCCACAAAGATTGCCCATGAGGTAGTAGCCAAGCCCTACCTTTTCGTTGTAAAAAAGACTCAGTATTCCATCCGGATTTTTATGTACGATGCCGGGGGCAACGCCCATAAAAAATATAACTATAGAAAGGTTGATAATTATCCCAGCAATACGAGCTGCTGCATATCGCTTTGGCCTGTTCTCCTGGCGCAGGCGGGCAAAGGGAAGTGTATTTAAATTATCAACCGCAATAATGGCGATCATCCAAAGCAGGTATTCCGGGTGAGCAGTTAGATCGGCTGCAGCCGCTATGCTGTCTTTAAACAACAACAAAATGCAACTAAAAAAAATCGTGCTGGCAAAGAGAGAAATGGAAAGGGTATTGTACAACTTCTCTTTATCATGCGTTTGGGAAAAACGAAAGTAGGCAGTTTCCATCCCGTAAGAAAATAGCACATTCAAAAAAGGAATCAGTGTATATACCTGAACAAGATCTGCGGTTTTAGAGGGCATGGCAATAAAAAAAGGCAATGCCATATTCATTAAATAACCCAGGAACCTGCTTGTAATGGTGGGAATGCCGTACCACAATGTTTGCCCGGCTAATTTCTTTATGCTACTCAACGGGATATTTATTTTTGTCCAAATTTAGTAGAATTAAGGGCGGCTATAAGTATTTAATGTTTGAAGTAAACCGGCCCATCGGGCCCAAACCTTTTGCTTTTTGTAAAGCTGGTGTCAGTAAGAGTATAAAGAAAATACACCAATTCATTTTTTTGAAGTTTCGAAAGTTGAATTGGTTTTTGCAACAGGCTGTCCATACCCGGATGAGGGGCTTGTGTTTTTGCCAGGTAATGATCCACTACCTGTGGTACTGAAAAAATTCTACCATCATGCATATAAGGATACGTGAGTGTAAGATTACGCAGGCTGGGCACTTTAAATTTTAAGGAGTCGCTGGCAACACCGGTCACTTGTTGCCTTCCTACATCCTTAAAGCGATTGAGAGAGATGCCGTTGTTGCGAAAACTATTGTCTGTAAAAAGGGGTTCTTTGTGGCAATCAGAACAATTTGCTTTAAAATGCCGGTAACCATTTTTTTCAAAGTTGCTAAAAGTATCCAGTCCGTTCATTACCCTGTCATATTTGCTGTTGGAAGTTATTAGGCTTCCGGTAAATTGAGCGAAGGCTCTCAACATGCGTTGGCTGGTAATGTTGGCGTCGCCAAATGCAGCCTTAAACATTCGCTTGTAGGCAGTGTCGGCTTTTAGAATGATAATTACGGAGTCCAGCGTTTGTCCCATCTCGTTGTGTGCGGTTAAAGGCCCAAGGGGCTGCACTTCCAGGTGGTTGATGCCTCCATCCCAATGAAAGGAATTCATCCACGCAAGATTCATTAATGCAGGTGCATTGCGGGTGGTAAAGGTATTTGCAACGCCATGGCTCAAGTCATGATCGAATGTGGCAAAAGATCCAAAGGGTTGGTGGCAACTGGCACAACTTACTTCCCGGTCTTTGCTAAGGCGGCTGTCGTAAAATAATTTTTTCCCCAACTGAAATCCTTGCTCTGTCAACCTGTTATTAATGAAATAATTTCTGGCCGGTGTAGGCCATCCCTTTGGAACTTTTATCTGGAGGTAGGAGGGGTTGTAAGTACCATAGCTGTCATCTTTTGCGGCGCCTATTATAAACAGGCAACCGATGCTAAAAAGAAGTAGTGATATGATGACTCTGAATTTCAAAAAGAAAAGCGGGCTTTTTGACCGGTAGCTTTTTAAGGTTGAAAAATTATTTAACTCCTTTTATAGAAAACATGCCGGGGAAATTTTGGGCCGACTTTATAGCAAGTGCACCAGGTACCATTACAAGCGCCGTGCTCGCAATTCGTATTTCATTTTTACCCTTCCAGTATTTGTCAAGATCCATGGTAATTGCAATTGTTGCCATGCCACTCGCCTCTACTATCAAGGGCTCTTGCAGCGGGAGCACAATATCTGCCGAAGCTTTGTGTGACCCGAGGTATCCGCCAATATGCTGTTCTATCCTTTGAAGATCGGCAGTGGAAGATGATGAATATCCTTCCATCTTAAAAAATACATATCCTGAGTTCCAACTCCAGAACATTCCATTCAGCGGGTCTAATGGACCTTCTTGCGCACCGCTGCAGTTGAATAAGCTGTCTACCCCAAGGGTAAACGTAAGGGCTTTATAGGTTCCAGGCGCTACATCCATGAGCACACTATCCTGTCCGGCAATATCAATCAGGTAAATGGATTTTTCTGTGTGCGCTGTTTTGGGTTTATGGAGCTTAAGATCGCTGACGTAGTATTTAAGTTTTGTCAGTTGGTAAGCCTCCCCAAATGCGCTCTGATAGGCACTGTCCTGCAACACAAGACGCTTGCCATTAGCTTCATGACGAAACTTTATCAATACCTGGCTTTTTTTAGGTTGCCGAAAAGCAGTTGAGTGAAGGCCAAAAGCAAGACATAACGCAGCCACCCAAGGTATGATAGACCCCTTAATCATAAGAACCCGGTTTTTGCCTGTTTTGTTTGATTAAAGCACTCTTTTTCTTAATTTCAAGTCTTTTCAGCTTACTGCCCAAGCTGGGCTTGGTAGGCCTACGTTTTTTGGGTACAATCAGGGCCTTCGCAATGAGTGCGTTCATTTTCGCCTGCACAATTTCCTTGTTGGCCAGTTGAGACCTTTCTTCCTGGCTTTTTACCAGTAGCATACCGCCTGCAGTTATTTTGTTGGCCAGCTTCGAACTGAGCAGTAACTTTTCATCGGCTGAAAAGAGCTGAGAGCCCTCCACATACCAATAACCCTCTACCATGGTTTCCACCTTGTTCACGTTTTGGCCGCCCTTACCACCACTGCGAGCTGTTTTGTATTTTATTTCGTACCTAATGTCAGGCATGGTTTCAAAATTACCACTAAATGATCCCAATTTGCACTAAATGAATCTTTTAATACGGTTAATATTTCGGTAAGAACGAAAAAATACACATTTTTGCATGAATCAACTCAACAGGTTTTGAAACGTGTCTATCACTCTTTGACGGAAAAAAAACAGCAGGGAAAAAAGTCATTTGCCGTGCTGATTGATCCTGATAAGGTGAATGACTCTAATATGGAGCACCTGATTGAATTAGCTACTACCTCCCGGGTAGACTACTTTTTGGTAGGCGGCAGCCTTGTTATTTCTAACTACCTGGATGAGTGTGTTCAACTTATTAAAGAGCGTTGTTCTATTCCCGTGGTTTTATTTCCGGGTAGCCCCAGCCAGGTAAGCAGGCATGCTGATGCACTGTTATACCTTTCCCTCATCAGCGGCAGAAATCCTGAGCTTCTTATTGGACAACACGTGGTAAGTGCACCAGTGGTACGCAACAGCGGCCTTGAAATTATGCCTACAGGTTATATGGTAATTGACGGCGGTGCACCTACTACCGTATCCTACATTAGCAATGCGGCCCCCTTGCCCAGCGATAAAAACGAAATAGCCATGTGTACCGCCATGGCGGGAGAGATGCTAGGCATGAAACTTATTTACATGGATGCCGGAAGCGGTGCCCGCAGGGCCATCTCAGAAACGATGATCCAAAAAGTTGCAGGTTGTATTGAAGTTCCGCTCATAGTCGGTGGTGGCATTACCAGCCCCGAAAAGGCTTACTTAAACTGCAAGGCTGGCGCCGATGTAATTGTAGTGGGAAACGCCATCGAAAAAGATCCTTCTCTTATCAAAGAAATGGTTGAGGCGGTGCATAGTGTGCCGGTTACAGTGTAAGCAAACTGAAAGTTCCTATTATCTTCGAGGCGACATCGCCATATTAATGATATTATTACCTATTCAGCTTCTCCACCCTAGCCGGTGTTTCTTTACCAGCCACAATTCCCTTACTACTAATGGCAATAGCCTTTATAATCTCCGTCATATTGGTCATGTCCAATGTCTCAATTTCATCATCGGCAGTGTGGTAATATTTTTCCGTATCCATTTTACTGGTACTGATGGTATGTGCGGGCACACCCAATGCAGCGAGCGTAGCATTGTCAGACCTGTAAAATAAGTTCTGCTTTGGGTATGGATCTGGCTCAAACTTAAATTGGCTGCCCGTAAGGTTGCCGTGTAATATTTTTCCAAAATCAGATTTTTCGTACCCGGTAATGAAAGCACTATTCTTACCCCACATGCTCTCGGTCCCTATCATTTCTATATTGAACATGGCCACTGTTTTCTCTACATCAATTTGCTTTGAGAAATATTGCGATCCAAATCCGCCAATTTCTTCTGCTGTAAATGCTACAAATACCAGCGTGCGCTCGTTACTTTTTTCTTTTGCAAAATAGTTAGCCAATATCATCACCGCTGTTGTACCTGCAGCATCATCATTGGCACCATTGAAAATAGAATCTCCTTCAGCCGTAGGTTTGCCAATGCCGATGTGATCGTAATGGCCAGAGAAAATTACCAGCTCCTCTTTTTTAGACTTACCAGGCAAGATGCCTATCACATTGCTTAGGGAAGATTTGCTGATCTCGTGCACAATGTCGAAACTATAGGACGATGCATCTAAGTCTGTCAATACAAATACAACGGGATTCTTATCGCCAAAACTGTCTCTTTTAAATCTTTTTAGCCTGCTGAAATTTTTGGCCTGGCCCATTTTGACCAACACCAATGCCTTTTCATTTGTATTCAAAATTTTACTGGCTTCCACCATTAGATTGGCACTTGTATCAAGTACAATTTTCTTGTAGCCCGACTTGTCGTCTAGCTTCAAATTGGATTCGGTTGTTACGGCAATGATGTTATCGGTTACCACATTTTCGCCATTAATGGTGCCAGTTGCAGATACAAACTTCGCTTTAACCATTTTGAAGGGCTGCCTAAAAGAGGTAAGCCCGTTAAAATATTGTAGTCCTGCTTTTTTAAACTCTGCAGCTATAAAATCGGCAGCCTTGTCAATCTCGGGGCTAAAAGTCTTGCGGCCTTTCATTTCATCAGCAGCTAAAACCTTTTCTATACGCTCCACTTCTGCTACCGTAATTACTTTATCAAGATTCTTTTGTGCATTGGTAACCAACACCGGCCACATCAAGCCCGCAATCAACATAAATTTATTTGCCATACTAATAATTTTACTCACTGGTCAACAGCCCACGCTATAATATTTTAAAATTTACCAAAAAATCAGAAAGCAATTATTTCTGGCTAGTCTTGCACCCCCTTAAAGACTCATCATCTCTTTGAACTTGACCGCCTGCCTCCTGCTAACTTCAATTTTCTCCCCTGCCTTCAGGTCAAGCAGCAAGCCTCCATTAAAATAAGGTTCTACTTTTTCTATTAGGCGCATGTTTACAATATGCTTGCGGTTGGCCCTAAAGAAAATCCGCTCATCCAACTTGTCTTCAAGGGCATTGAGGGATTTTAATATCAAAGGCTTGTTTGGGCCAAAATAAACTTTAGCATAGTTACCAACGCTTTCAAAAAGGCGCACTTCGCTCAATTTTACAAACCAACATCTTTCACCGTCTTTCACAAACACCTGATCATTCTCACTCAACATACCCCGGCTTATACCAGCCATAGCACTGGCAAGTTCTTTTTCTTCGGCCTGCTGCAGTTTGTGCAATGCGTCTGCAAGTCTTTTCGGCTCTACGGGCTTCATCAAATAATCCAGCGCATTTACTTCAAATGCTTTTAAGGCAAACTCGTCGTAGGCTGTGGTAAAAATAACGTGGGGTGCTCGTTCCAGTTCCAATAGCATATCAAAGCCGGTCTTGCCGGGCATCTGTATATCTAAAAAAATAAGATCTGGAGACAAACTTTCAATTCTCTCAATTCCCTCAGCTGCGTTGGCCGCCTCTCCGATAACTTCAATTTCCGGAAAGTCTGAAAGTAATTTTTTTAGTTCATTGCGTGCCAGCCGTTCGTCGTCAATAATAATTGCCTTATGCATTTGCAGAAAATTTTGTAGTAAAAGATTATAGAATTGATGCCAACGGCATGATGATTTTAGATTCTACCTTACTTCCTTCAACATCTCTAATTTGAAAGTGAGCTTTACCCTGGTATAAAAGATTTAAACGGTCTTGCGTGCTCTTGATACCAAAGCCTTCACTAGCCACGCCTTTATATCCGTTTAATGTGCCGGAGTTCAAAACGATCAGTTCGTGATGGTCGTCTTTAAAATCTGAAACTATCCTGATTATGCCACCATGTATCTGCTTACTGATGCCATGTTTGATAGCGTTTTCTACCAGCGTTTGCAACATCATAGGAGGAATGGGTTGGTTAAGGGTATCCTCATCAATATCCATTTCTATTTGTAATCTTTCTTCAAAGCGCATGTGTTCCAAAGCCAGGTAGTCTTTCACAATATTCAATTCCTGCTTCAGTGGCACGGTCTCCATTTTTTCTGCCTGCATGCTGCTGCGCAAAATGTTGCTCAGCTCGGTAATGGCAGTTCGGGCCCGCTCAGGGTTTTCATCTACCAGCGCCCGAATGCTGTTAAGGGCATTAAAAATAAAATGGGGATTGATATGTGATTTGATGGTTTTTAGTTCCAACGATTTTACCATTGCCTCCAGCCTGAAGGTATCTAACTCCTGCCGGCGGTTCGTTTCTACATAATGGTAAATGTAATAGATCATGTTCCAAACAAGCAACAGCCACATAGCATTGAAACTGCTAAAAAAGAGACGTTGAAGCTTTGAATATTTCTGTAGTTTGTCTGGGTTATAGCCAATCAGGTAGTCTACGGCTTCTGTAAGTGTTCCAAAAAAAACGGCAAAGAGAAAGGTGAGACCTACAAGGTAAAAAATCTGTGTTTTAAGTGGCTTCGATAATACTTTAAGGCTATGAATATTATGCCGCATCACATGCGTAATAAGTACACCCGTGAGGCAGGTTAAAAAAAGACTAAGAAAAAAATAGTTATCAGGCTCACCAAAAGTTGTTACAAAAAACACACTAATCGCAATATTGATTGACCAGCCAATAACTTGGCACCACCAGTACCTTGAAATATTCTTGAGCATATATAACAAATCTAAGGGCTACGGTGCTAATATGCCAGCATGATTTTTATTAGTGGCTAAATGGGGTGCCAAAAGGCATTTACTGGCATAGCGACCTATGACGCCTTGCTCTTAGTACGAAGCTGCTTGATGGCGTCGTAAAAACGCCCGCTGGCTTACTACTTTCAAGGGCTTCTGCTACCACAATAGATCAGCATTAATGGCTTAGCTTTACAGCCATATCATCAACAAAATAACTAATGGGAAATCCCAGTCTAAATAATGAACCCGGTAAAC
>JAYTBG010000230.1:0-1578 GCA_043737055.1 Chitinophagaceae bacterium
AGCATGTTGTACTGCTGGAAATTTATCCTGAGCAACAAAAAACGAGGATAGACTTTTATTGCACAGAACAATTGCTTGGCATCAAAACCGTTTGTCTCACCAAATTGATTGCAGAAGGAAGGCAATTGTTTTACATGAATGAAGGAGTTAAAACTCCTATTAAACGGGTATACAACCGCCTCATTTTTGATGACCTGCAACAGCAGGAAAACCTGGGAGATATTGTCGATCTCACCAAAGAATACGATGTAGAATGGATGCCGCACCCCAATTGGTTTTACCGCATTAGCAAGTTTACACTGCCCTTTATAGACAACCCCTTTGTGCCAGAAACTTTTTTTCTCAATGAAGTAACGCAGCCAGTAAAGCTGGAGGACTATGTGCTAAAACCGCTCTTTTCTTTTGCGGGAATGGGCGTGGTAATTGATGTTACGCAGGCAGATATTGATGCAATTGAAGACCCTGAAAACTGGATTTTGCAACGCAAAGTGCAGTATGCTCCCATTATTGAGACCCCGGATGAACCAGCCAAGGCAGAGATACGCTTATTTTATTTTTGGAAAGAAGGACAGGCCCGACCGGTAGCGGTGCACAATCTCTCCCGCCTTAGTAAGGGGAAAATGATTGGCACACGTTACAATAAGGATAAAACCTGGGTAGGTGGAACGGTAGCATTTTTCGAAAAGTTTTAATCAGTTTATAAATTAATATAGTTATATGAAACACGCCATAGCCAGGTTTGAACAGCATTTGCAGAAGTTAGAGAATCTTATGAAGCAAGCGAGGAAGGAACAAAACCCTGCGCTTTGGCTGTATACGAATGATGCAAGAACACCGTTGTTTATGCTTGAGGGATTGAGCAAGCTTTACAGCAACCTTCACAACAAAAATAAATTCACCCGTCTGCAAGAGCAGTTTAAAGTGTTAGAAGATGGGTTTGGCAATATTGACTATTACAGCAGCTATGCCAAAACATTTTTACTGCACCCGACAGTACCCGTTCATGTACGGGAGTATATGCAGGCGCAAAGCCGGGAGAAACTACAGCACGTGAATGATGTGCTGGCCAGCGAAAGTTGGGTGGGAGAAAAGCCGCAACGCTTTAAAATGATCAGAAAAAAACTGGCGGAAATTAGCTGGCTAAAACCGCAGGAAGAAGCAAAGGCAATTAAAGAATTTTATAAAAGTGAGATTGCAGAAATCATAAAATTTGTGAGTAAAGCAAACGGCAGCTTTACCGAAATGGAAGAGCAAGTGCACGAGCTAAGAAGAAACCTTAGGTGGCTAAGCATCTACCCGCAAGCCTTACAAGGCATGATACAGCTTGCCGATAGCGGACAATATGATACTGCTACTGACAAATACCTCGTGAGCGAAATTGTACAATCTAAATACAATGTGATGCCAGATGCAGGAAGTAACACCTGGTTTGTATTGTTGGAAAAAAATCATTTTTATGCCCTTAGCTGGTTGATTGCAGAGACTGGAAAAATTAAAGATGAGGGACTAGAAATATTTGCGGTGGCCGAGGCATTGACACAAACTGAAGGGCTCAGCGAAGAAGCTGCTTACCAAAAA
>JAYTBG010000231.1:0-1576 GCA_043737055.1 Chitinophagaceae bacterium
TGTTCAAACTCGCTGTTGTCTACAATGCGTTCAATTACCTGTAACATATCGTAAGGCTTTACATTGCCTGCGGGAAGTATGCCATATAACTCTGCCGGGTCTTTTGCTGGTAAGGCCGGGGCAACGCGGTTAAACCCTGCAACGGGGGTTGCACCAAGTTTGCTGAAGATTTTTTTAATCTGGTCAAGGCATTCCTCTTCAGTCTTAAATTTATAATCTGCAATACCGCTTATACTGTTATGGGTATCGGCTCCGCCCAATGTTTCATTATCTATGTCTTCGCCTATGGCTGCTTTAACCAGGTAAGGTCCTGCCAGGTAAATACTTCCATTCCCTTCCACCATCAAGGTTTCATCGCTCATAATGGGCAGGTAAGCACCCCCTGCAACACAGGCACCCATTACCGCTGCTATTTGTGTTATGCCCATTGCGCTCATGCGGGCATTGTTTCTAAAAATGCGTCCGAAATGTTCTTTATCAGGAAAGATCTCATCCTGCATGGGCAGGTAAACGCCGGCACTATCCACCAGGTAAATAACAGGCAAGTTGTTCTCCATGGCTATCTCCTGCAAGCGCAGGTTTTTTTTACCCGTTATAGGAAACCATGCACCGGCTTTTACCGTTTGATCGTTGGCTATAATTACACATTGCCTGCCGCTTACATATCCTATGCCGCCTACAGTGCCACCACATGGGCAACCGCCTTGTTCAGCATACATTTCATAACCGGCAAAAGCCCCAATTTCTATAAATTCAGTATCGTTGTCTACCAGGTATTCTATTCTTTCTCTTGCGGTAAGCTTATTTTTTTCTTTTTGTTTGGCAATCGCTTTGTGCCCTCCCCCAAGTTTAATTTTTTCAAAATGTTGATCAATGTGGCTCAATGCCTGCTTCATCGAGTCTTCGTTGAAGTTAAACTCAATATTCATAGTGCTGTGGTTGATTAAAACAAAGATAGGGGAGGATATTACCGACAATAAAAGATTAAAATGGTATGCATAAGAGTTTCAGGAATTATGCTGTATCAAATACATGCTGATTATAGGAATATAAAAAAAATATGTTACGAGGTTTGCATTTTTAAATACTATACTCTACATTAGAATCTCACGGACTTTTTCTGAATATTCTGATATAACAACCTCTATCAAATTTTTTAAAAACTTAGGCTTTCCGATCCCTATCGTAACATCCTATCTTATTAAAATTTAGTACAATTCGCCTTATTATAATTTAGAAAAAAGATTAAAACCTTTTATACAGCCCATCTTAAAAAGCACATATGAAAAAGACTCTACCTCTATTATTGATTGCCACTTTAGTTAGTTTAACAAGCTTTGCCAAAATATGGCGGGTCAATAACAACCTTGGTATAACAGCAGACTTTACCACGTTGCAGGCGGCCCATAACGGTGCCTTATCAGGAGATACTATTTACCTCGAAAGTTCGCCGACCAGCTATGGAGCGGTGAGCTGTACAAAAAAATTGGCCATTATTGGCACAGGTTATTTTCTCGATCAAAATTTGGATCTGCAGGCTTTTTCAATTCCATCAATTGTAGATGGTATTACATTT
>JAYTBG010000232.1:0-4111 GCA_043737055.1 Chitinophagaceae bacterium
GGCTTGCACGTGTACCCTTGCATTCAGGCGGATAGGTCTTCGCTGCATGTAGTCTGTCATCTTCACCGTGCCGGTATAAGTAGCAAGGTCGTTGCCCATGCTGGTTGCTTTAGAGAAGTTAGTTGTTACTGCCGGATCCATAAATCCGTCTCCGTTAGCGTTTACCAGGCCGGTGTAGTAGGCTTTCAACTGTGCGGCAATGGTATCTGCATTGGTTGTGATGTTGCCATCGAGCCACCACAAAAAAGCATAAGTCCAGTATTCTTCATACACAGCTTTGGCCCAGCCCGGGGTAAAGCGCACATCTTCTACACCCTTGTAATTTATTTGTGGCGCAAACGATACAGGAATCTGGAACCGCTCCACGCCCCAGCCAATGGGGGATGTAAAATGGTAAGGTGCTTTCCACCCGTGCCCGTTGAATGTGCTGTCGGATTGCGCCTGCACGGTTACGGTTGCCATGCAACACAAAAACAGGATTATATATTTCATGATTATGAGTTTGATGTTAGCAGCAGAAAGTTAGTTCCTTTTTTGGTGCCAGCCCCTGTAAACGAGCGAATCCGGCACTCGGCCATTAACTGGTAGCAGGCCACTAATGTTTTGTTTCCGATCCTCGATTTACAAGAGGCTTTTATTGGGGTGTAGCTCCAATTATTTCAGGCGGCTGTGCTGGCGAGCTCTCCTCTCAGCGCCAGTGCGGTCCATGCCGCTCCCAGTGCATCCACAACGCCGAAGGCCAATACTGATGCCGGCATCTGGCATAGGGCAAATAATACAACGGTGCCTGCAAAGAAACCGAGGCGCACATAAACAGATGCCTGTATAAATGGCCGGATGTTTTGCCTGCTACAAAAAATATCATAGCTCCCTATTACCAATGCCAGTAAACCAATTACCCTTGCCCAACCTGCGGGCAGGGATGGTAAGTTGGCGAGGGCAATCACTTTCTCAGGAATGATTAAAAAAAGCAAGCCGGCGCTTATAGCATACAGGCCAAAGAAAAACAATGATTTTGCTGCGGTTGTCATGTTGAAGTTATTTTTGGTGAGTGTGGTGCCCGAAGATCTCCTTACAATCAATAGCAATCGCCTCTTGCTAACTACCAGCCTTAGCGGAGCACAGCGGGTTATATTTTTACAGGGTAAATATCAAAACAACCGTTTTGATTTACACTATTGTAACAAATAAAAGCAAACAACATGATTACTCAAAACAAAAAGGTACTTATTAATTTACCTGGAGCAGCTACCCAAAAATTGACCACTGTGGTACAAGAAACACTGGCTACGAACATGACCCCCGGCAAAACATTTGCAGTGGTAGATCTATGGAACATTCAACGTAAAAAAAGAAGCACGCTGCAAAGAAGGCATGGGTGAGACTGAACAGCAGTTATTTTTAAAACTGCTTTTCTAACAGACTTTATTTTTTTCCTAATGATGATTACTACACACCATAGTTGGTCTCGAATTTATTTTGGAGAATACAAATGTCTGGTTTCTCCCATCCATCAATGCCCCTTTATCCAACCCCCATCTACTGCCAGCGACTGGCCGGTGATGTAGCTGGCACGGGCGCTCACTAAAAATGCGGCGGCGGCGGCAAACTCGGCGGTGGTACCAAAACGTTTCATGGGGATGGTTTCTTTTACTTCGTTCACCTGCGGGTTTTTCTCTACCAGGTTTTTCAACCGGTTGGTATCGGTATAACCCGGCATTAAATTATTGACGGTAATACCATGCATAGCCACCTCGCTGGACAAACTTTTTACCAGTCCCAGTAAACCCGTACGCACGGCATTGGAAGAAATCAGGTTGTCTGCAGGTTGTTTTACCGCTACCGATGTAATGGTGAGAATGCGTCCGAAACCGTTTTGCTTCATCGCAGGCAACACCTGCTGAATGATATCTACAGCGCTCAAAAAAAGCAGGTTGTAAATATGCTTCCAGTCTTCTAAACCAAATTGTTCAAAAGGACCAGCGGCCGGGCCACCGGTGTTGGTTACCAGGATGTCTATATTGCCAAAGGCATTTACTGCCTGGGTCACTAATTTTTTTCGCTGCTGTTCGTCGGTGAGGTCGCACACAAATGCCGCCACCTTGTTGGGTGCCAGTAATTCTATCTCTGCTTCTGTAGCGGCAAGTGCCGTTGCATCGGTGCCGCAGATGATTACTTTGGCTCCTTCTTTGGCCAATTCTATGGCCACCGCTTTACCCAAACCTTTGCTGGATGCAAGGATGAGCGCTGCTTTATTTTGAATACCTAAATCCATGCTTACTTTTTTGTAGGTACGAGTCTCCCCTATTTTCTTAAATAACTGTCTGAACCATCAATCCAGTCTTGCCTTGGTGGTGCAAAGCTGTCGATCTCTATCACCTTTCCAATCATGAGCGCTTTGTGTCGCCTGTTGCCCGCAATGATCATCACATCACCGGCCATCAGGTCAATGGGTTCGTCTTCATTGTCATCAAACCAAAAGCGCAACACTCCCTCTATCACTTCGGTTATCTGCTCATTCTCGTGCGAGTGCCATGGCACCGTAAAGCCATCTTCAAACTCCATTTTGGCAATCATTATTTTTTCTCCGTGAATGAACTGTCTTTTCATTTTCTCATTCACCTGTTCTACGGGCACATTGCTCCAGTTAATTTTTTGCATGTTTGATGGTTTGTTTTTTGTTGATTGACTGTCTGCTTGAGTTGGTCGATTCACCAGCTAAAAAGGATGGTGCTAATTCGCTCATGTTTGATATCGAGAACGCAATGTATTGCAAATTTAAATAGGCTGGCTGTTGTGGGTACAGGTAGATCTGTAATTTTTGGGAAGAGGTTGAAGCCCCAATTTTTTAATGGTTCGAAATGCTGATAGGATTATCAAAAAAATCATCTACCAAATAAAAGCTTGACTTTTTTATATCGTTCACTCTAACTATACGGACTTTATTTCCAGCGAATAAGCCCTCTGAAGTTGATTCAACGATCTCAACGGCATTAATTTTTGCAGTTAAAGAAACCGATTTCCAGAAAAACCAATCAAAAGTTTTTATTGTCACCTGGTCGTTCCTTATTTCAAACTTGTTTATAAGGCAATTTAAATATTTTTTCCTGCCCCATAATGGAACAAACATAAATGCTAACAGTATAATGACAATCGGCAAAACTAAAACCAACAATAACTTTACCGAAATTCCAATGATCATTGTGAAGCAGCCAACCACGAGGGTTAGGGAGATAGGGGTGATTACAGTAATGCCAAGCCATGTATCATCTCTCCATTTTTTGTAAAAGTTTTGTCCCTTTTCATTCACGGTTAAAAAAGTTTTATCGCTTGCTATCATCGGTTCAACTTTGTTTACAAATGTCATCTTTAGTTTTTTATTAGACCCTCTGAAATTTGCTATGTCCGCATTCTCTGACATCTCTTACAAAAGCCGTTTCACCTTTTCTCTATACAAAAGATAAGCTTCGCCATGCGCACGTTGCAAATATTCTTCCTCTAACCTTATCTGAATCTGGATGACGATATAGGAAGTGACTGCCACTACAAGAGTGACCGCATCTGGCATAATCAAAAAAATACCCGCCGTGCTGGCGATCATTCCCAAAAAAATAGGATTGCGGCAAACGCTAAACAAGCCATTTGTGATCAATGCTGTTGGATTTTTTTCATCAATACCAATCCTCCAGGATTGTTTCATGTGCTGCTGTGCAACAACGATCCATCCCAGTGCTGCGTGCACTATGAGTAGGCCTGTGTACACAATCCATTCCTTTTGCAAGTACTCAAACGGATTTAAATAACTATAGGCTTTTTGATGGAGAGAAAATAACAGGACTGCTGCTACCAATAATCCGGTGAGCACTTTCATAATGGTGCCGATGTAGTCATGCGCATTGTCTGTGTTGCCAAATGTTACCGGGTTGATACCGGTTTTCCTGTATACCCTCCAGCTTGGCAAAAGAAAAGTGACGGCTAAATAAACTAATAAGAACAGGGGCAGGTAGTATTTTAGTAAGTTGCTCATAACAAAATTTCTTTTGTCAAAAGTAGGGCTGCCGCTCATGCAATTGAGTTGCATTGTTTCAGCCACACTTGTTACAAATGCCCC
>JAYTBG010000233.1:0-4107 GCA_043737055.1 Chitinophagaceae bacterium
CAGGTAGCTTAACGATTGGGTCTTATGCTTGCTACCTTGTTGTTGTTTTGCCAAGGCGAAATAAACGAAACTCATTATTTTCCAATTCGCATAATCCTTATTGTTAACCTGTTTGTTTATGATAGATTGAAAATCCTTTTTTGCAAATTTTCTTTTACTGAAGAAATACCAGGGTAAGTTTTCGGCAACACTCCCTCTCAGAAATTCCGGTAAGGAGGAAACTTTTGCATATGCATTTACGGCTTGATCAAAAAGCTTAAATGCATCTCCCAGTAATTTTAATTTTTTGGTTTCTGCGGCTACCAATGATAATGCAGATGCCCTATACGACGCAATAAAAGGCAATAATTCTGGCGAAGTGTTGGAGGAGGTAAAAAGCTCGCTTAAAACATCGAAACTCTTTTTGGCATAGCCGTTAAAGGCTGTGTTAGAAAAAAAAGAAAGATTTAAAGCAGTTTCATGATAAATGATGCCCAATCTGGCTTTGTTAATTTCATTCGAATCCTGTACATATTTTTCTTCTACTTCAATGAGTTTAAGTTTTAATTCGGTGGTGTCAATGATTTCCATCACATCGTCTAATTGCTTTTCGTAGGCTTTTAGTTTTGAAATGTCTGGTGCTGTTGTCTGTCCGTGTAGGGTGTGAAATGTTGTCATTGCTAACATGATTGAGGTGAATAATAATTGTCTCATTTTTTTTATTTTATTTAAGAGACAAAATTGCACCTCAATGGTGCTCCATAGCGATGACTTAAGTTAAGACTTTGATTTGCTTAAAATTCTGCTCCTGATTCTGCTGAGGCTCTCAGGGCTTACTCCTAAAAAGTTGGCAATATATTTTTGCGGAATCCGCTGAAAAAGATCAGGCTGTTTTTTTAATAGATTTTGAAACCGCTCTTCCGGTTTGTCCGAAGAGAGCGACATGGCTATTTCAGTTGCTCTATGGGCAACTTCTTCCGCCATTAGTCTGCCGAAGGTTTCGTAGGTACGGCAGTTTTGATAGAGGCTAAACAAATTTTCTTTTGGTATCAAACACACAGTGGTATCCTCCATAGCCTGTAAATTCATTATAGAGTAGATGCCGTGAGTAAAACTTTGGAAATCTGTGACCCAGGCATTTTCAAACGAAATGTCGCAGGTCTTTTCAATGCCATCTTTAATGTGAAAATGTCTTATGGTGCCTTCCGAAATAAAACCGATGAAGCTGCAGATTTGTCCGTTTTGTAACAAAAATTCCTTTTTCTTTAAATACCTGGTTTCAAAGTAGTCATCAATAAGGTTCAGTTCTTCAGGTGTTAGTGAAACTTTTGTTTTGCAATATTCTTTTAGTTTGTTGTACATCATTTTAAGGCGTAAGAGTTAGAAATTGGTTGCTATATGGCTAGCACAGTGCCGGCTTTACCAGGCAAAATTTCCGGTTTGTTTTTAACGATTCCTACAATATTCCCAATTTATGCGGCATCCTTAACGGCTGCAGAACAGCGTAAAGGATGGTGTAGGAAACAATAGCATTATTTTACTATTCTTGAAAACATTGCATCATTTTTATACCTATTTCCTATTGGAACTACTATTCCCTTTACCTCTACCTCGCTCCTCGTAAAAGTGTCAATCTTGTCAACGCTTACGATGAAAGACCTGTGTACCCGCAAAAATACAGGCTTGGGTAACAACAACTCGGCTAAAGAATTCCTTTTTCCTACGGAAATAGTAAGCTACTTGCTAAGCGAGACTTCATTTATTTAGTACTGATCCTGTATCGCCTGCTGAAACCAATTGGCAGAATTGTCTTTAATCAGCTGACTTTTGGTTAAAGGGGTGTACCGTCAACCAACGCAATAGATCGGTTCAATTATGCGGCGCATATTTTCAAAAGACGGATTTTGCGATTTTTTGTCTGAGAATGCAATCGACAAACAGATACACCCACGCTGCATATTTATTAACTAAGGTTAAGTAGTACAACAAGTAGCACAGATATTTTTGCAATATTTTAAACTGATAACAACAATGACACGGAACAGGGCAGAGCTTCACTTATTTGAAGTTATCCATGTTTACAATCATCGTATTCCAAAAAAACAAGACTAATGATTTTTAGAGAAGCTACAGTAAACGACATAGACAATTATATGATTGTGAGAATGGCGGTAACAGAAAATGTTCTCAACAATCCCGCCTTAGTGCCCCGAGAAGACAATGTAGATTATTTAACAAAATATGGGAAAGGGTGGGTGTGCGAAATCGACGGCCAAATCATCGGATTTTCAATTGTAGGCTTAGTGCAGCGAAATGTGTGGGCACTATTTGTGACACCGGCATTTGAAGGCCAGGGTATTGGTGGTAAACTTCATGATATAATGATGGACTGGTATTTTGCCCAAACAGCTGAAACAATTTGGTTGGGCACAGGACTCAACACGAGGGCGGTAACTTTTTATAGAAACCGAGGCTGGATGGACAATGGCTTACACGGGGATGACGAGATTAAATTTGAAATGACTCATGACGCTTGGTTGAAACATAGGGTCAGGAAAATTAAATTTTACAATGGATTGTCCATTCATCCTGTTAACTGACTACTGGCACGAACAACTAAATTCTTTTTTTATAATTAATACATATTTTATGCGCTTTTTAATCTCGACGTTTTTCTGGTTTTTTTTACACCCTTTCTTTTCTTTTGCACAAAGCAATGATACTGTTATCATCACCCAAAAGAACCTTAATGCAAATGTTCTTCGTGAAGGCACACACCGGTACCTGGTTTATTTTAAAATGGGTAAAAATGCCCCCCGTAGCCAAACCCAGTTTTGGACAAGAACCATTAAGCGCACAGATTATAACGGCAAGCCGGCCATTGAGATAAAGCAGGAGTGGGAAGATAAGGACAGTATCATGCATGTTGTACAATCTGTTTCTGATGCCAAAACGATGCAACCACTCTATCACAAAACATGGTGGAAAGTACAAACGTCCAGGACGTCTACGGCAAAGACTATAAATGAAACCACTGTTGATTTTAAAAGCAAAACAGTAGAACACAATGGCAGAAGCCTAAGTAATGCAGATACTGCAAAACAGGTGAAAGCGATATGGGCTGGTTATCAATCATCGCTTAATAAATTCTTTCTAAACTGGCATCTTGATTTAGAAACCTTTCCGTTACTGCCGTATAAAAAAGGGATAACGTTTGTTGTGCCTTTTTACGACCCCGGCACTGCATCTGGTTATCAACAAGTAGCCTACACTGTTACAGGATCTGCTGCACTTATGGGATACAATGATCAAAAAATTGATTGCTGGCTTTTACTTCATGAAAGCAAAGGAAACAAAGAAGTATTTTGGGTAAGTAAAAAAACAAAGGAGGTTTTAAAATTGGAACAGGAAGTTAATGGGAGTATGTACAGGTATAAAGTAAAGCTTGGGTTTAGTATGTAATTATACAACGGTTACATACTATCCCATCTTTTCTACCAAAAAACATTTTTGCCTGATTAAAATAATTTCATTTAGGGCTAAGCCCCGATATTCATTGTGTTTCACTAACCTCATCCGCCAACTGGCGGATAGGGTTACAAGAACCAAATCTTTCACCGTCGGGTTAGCCCCAGTGAGTTGGCCAGGAATAAAAAAATCTAATTAACAAATGCATGCTATAGAAGACCAGATTATCCTATTGGAAGAAAAGCTAGTAGCAGCTATCAAAAGCGGCGACATAACTGTACTGGAAGAATTGTTGCATGACGATTTGGTCTTTAATATTCCATCTGGTCTTACCATTTCAAAAATAGAAGACATAGAAAACTATCGTGCCGGTAAAATGATAGTAGATGAACTTGCCATAGCCGACCGTATCATAAGAGTGTTTGGTAGTGTTGCTTCAGTAGCGGTAACGGTGCACCTAAAAGCTACATATGGTGAGCAAAATATAGATGGTACATACAGGTATCTGCGGGTATGGAAATTTTTAAATGGTTCTTGGCAAATTATTGCTGGAAGCGGATTTAAGATTTAATGGTCTGGTAAGATTTCTTATTTGCCCATGGTTCCTTTTGTGATAGATAAAGTATAATGGGTGATCTTTTTTTAAATCAACTAATGGAT
>JAYTBG010000234.1:0-1569 GCA_043737055.1 Chitinophagaceae bacterium
CCAAAAAAAGTTACCCGATACCCGGCATCAGCATATGGAAGATTGATATCGACTGTATCACCTTTCACTCTGAATGTTCCTCTTGCAAAATCCCCTTGCGTTCTTGAATACAATCCATTTACAAGTGAATGCAAAAATCCCTGCCTGCTTATTGTTTGCCCTGACTGAATTCTCACAACCCCTTCTGCAAAATCTTTAGGGTTACCGATGCCATAAATGCAACTAACACTTGCCACAACAATTATATCTCTTCTTCCTGTAAGCAATTGCGAAGTGGCTTGTAGCCTTAGTTTGTCAAGCTCTTCATTTATGCTAAGATCTTTTTCAATGTAAGTATCACTCACAGGCATGTAAGCTTCGGGTTGATAGTAATCATAATAAGAAACAAAATAACCAACTGCATTATCCGGAAAAAATTGTTTGAACTCGCCATACAATTGCGCTACCAACGTTTTGTTATGTGTAAGAACTAACGTAGGTTTTTGTACATTTTGAATTACATTGGCAATGGTGAAAGTTTTACCACTTCCGGTTACGCCCAACAATGTTTGATGCTTTTCTCCTTCTAATATTCCTTGTGTAAGATTATGGATTGCTTCAGGTTGATCGCCTGCTGGTTGATATGGAGATTGAATTTGAAATGGCATAAAAGGACAGTAAAATTAAATCAATCACAGTACAATAGAGTTTGGAAAAAATAATACTATTTAAACATTTCAGGGTGCATTTCATCCCACTGTGTTGCCTGCTGATAAGCTTTTGCTATCGCTAACAAGGTTGCCTCATCATATAATTTTCCAACTAAAGTAATGCTTGTTGGCAAATGATTTTTATTAAAGCCTGTGGGCATGCAAATGGCCGGATGCCCGGTAAGATTAGTTATTCGCAATTGGCTTCCTGTAAAGGTTGGGCAAATAACAACATCATACTTACTCATAAATTCTTCCATTTTTTGCATAAGTAAATATCGATGCCGATTTGCATTTATATATTCAACTGCAGGTATAAATCTGGATGCTCTGAAAGTATTTGGCCAGTCTCCTCTATTTTGTCTTGTTAATTTATCATCAAGATCAGTTCTTGTTAATTCATCAAATGCAGCTCCGGCTTCAGCATTAAGTATTAATCCGGTCATATTAAAATTATAAATTCCCGAATCAGGAAAATCAACAGCAATTAATTGTGCCCCCGCTTTTTTAAAAACCTCCAAAACTGCCTGCTCATTACCCATTGTATCTCTTCTGCTAAAATAATTTTTTGCGTATGCAATTTTTAATTTTGAAAGATCAGCTTTGCCGGAATAATTAAATGGCATATTAACGGCCGAAGCATCTTTGCCATCAGTACCATGTATATAATTAAAAACAATTGCTGCATCTTCTGCAGAGCGGCAAATAGGCCCGGCTTTGTCCATGCTCCAACTCAACGTCATAGCCCCACTTCTGCTGATAGAACCAAAAGTTGGGCGAAACCCGGTAGCACCACAAGTTGTCGAAGGAGAAATAATTGAACCCAATGTTTCTGTACCAATTGCAAATGGCACAATCCCCGCAACTGTTGCTGCTGTTG
>JAYTBG010000235.1:0-1568 GCA_043737055.1 Chitinophagaceae bacterium
GTTGCGAGTTACAATGCGCTGTTTGGTGCACATTCACTTCGCACAACATTTGCCATGATCCGCATAGACAATGAGGTGAAAAAAGGAGCGAACGGGAAACCTAACATTTATGCGTCAGACATACTGGTAAATAGTGGTCAGCTCGGAAATTACTACAACAGGGAAGATCAAAGCCGTATAGAGGTAGCCAACCCGCAAAGTAAACTTAGCCTCACTTTTAATTACAGGTACAAGAAACTTGGAGCCATGCTTCGCTTTGTAAACTTTGGGAAAGTGCAGTACCTCGATCCAACCATTGACCCAGCAAATCCAGGAGTATTCCCCATCAATGTGTTTACTGGAAAAAGAGAAACACTTGACCAGGAATTCTCTGCTAAGACGGTTACGGATCTGTCAATCTCTTACGATATTACCAAACAGTTGGGCTTTACCATTGGTGCCAACAATTTATTTGACGTGTACCAGGACAGGCATATTCATAGTGGCAATGTGAGCCAGGGCCGTTTTGTGTACAGCCGCAGGGTACAGCAGATGGGTTTTAATGGTGCTTATTATTTCGCCCGCCTTAAATTGAATTTAAAAACAACAAAATAATTTATAAGCACTAAGAAAAAGCAGCAGCTTCATCTACATGATGAAACTGCTGCTTTTTATTAGTTTATCCCTGTTGTATGTAGCTTGAGTGCCGCCAGCGTAACGTGCCCAGGTAATAACTGGTAAAGAATATCAGCACGCAGCCAAGGTAAACCTTGAAGCTTGATATTTCATGAAAGATATGGATTACGGTTCCCTCGCCCACTTTAAATTAAAAAATTTGCCGTGCCCTTGGCTTCGCCGAGCCACAGCAGAGTTCAGCCTCTCCGCAAACAAAAAGTTCTCACATTTAATTCGGCTTCGCCAAAGTTTTGACGGGTAGCGTACCCGGCAGCAAGGCATTCTATTTGGCTTGTAGAAGCCGGGGACACGGCGGCTTCCTTTTTCTTTGTTGCAGTAGATTAATCTCAAGCGTTTTCGGTGTCAAAAATTCCTACGCCATGGTATCGCAAAATTTGAATAGCTTATCCACGAAAAGAGTATGAGGCTTTCGGCATGTGGCAAATAGATGCTGCCGTTGGACGGAAATAATAATGATAGCAGAAATCTTGTAAGTTCAAAAAATCATAACTATATTAATAATATAAAAAAACCGGTATGAAAAAGCTTCCCTTAATGCTGTTGTCATTGCTACTATTTTCTTTCGCCAATGCACAGGTAGGGATTGGTACTGTGAGCCCCGCTGCGTCGGCGCAACTAGAAGTACAGTCCACCACTAAAGGGTTTTTGCCTCCTAGAATGACCCTCGCCCAAAGAGATGCTATGCAGGCACCGGTTGCAGGTTTGCAGATATGGTGCAGCAACTGTGGCAACAGTGGCGAAACGCAGGTTTACAATGGTACGCAATGGACCAATATGATTGGAGGTGTTGCTGCATCATTGCCCATAGCAGGCATAGGTATTTGTGGTCATATTTGGATGAGTAAAAACCTAGACGTTGCCTTCTACAGAAATGGAGATCCCATACCAAAAGT
>JAYTBG010000236.1:0-9792 GCA_043737055.1 Chitinophagaceae bacterium
TGAAAATATTTGATGAATCATGCGGGTTAAAAAAGCCTAGCCGTTACCTTCGCATTTTTCAACAACATTCTTATTTATATGCAGATAACCGCCGACACCGCAGCCCAATTACGAATTACTGAAGAGGAATTTGAAATGATAAAGGTTAAACTGGGGCGCACGCCAAACTTCACTGAGTTGTGTGCTTTTAGCGGCATGTGGAGCGAGCATTGCAGTTATAAAAACTCTATCAAATGGCTTAAAACTCTGCCCCGTGATGGTAGAAATATGTTGGTGAAAGCTGGTGATGAAAACGCCGGGCTGATGGATATCGGTGAAGGTTATGGCGTGGTATTTAAAATAGAATCGCATAACCATCCTTCCGCTATTGAACCTTTTCAAGGAGCGGCAACTGGCGTCGGGGGCATTAACAGAGACATTTTTACCATGGGCGCCAGGCCCATTGCCTCCCTAAATTCTTTAAGATTTGGGAATTTGAAGGATGCTAAAACCCAACACCTTTTATCTGGAGTGGTGCATGGCATAGGCCATTATGGAAACTGCTTTGGCGTGCCCACCGTTGGAGGGGAAACTTATTTTGAAGATTGTTATCATACTAACCCGCTGGTAAATGCCATGAGCGTGGGGATTTTGAAAAATGGAGAAACCATTTCTGCTACAGCAGAAGGTATTGGTAACCCGGTATTTTTTGTGGGCAGTGCAACAGGTAAGGACGGCATTGGCGGGGCGAGCTTCGCCAGTGCAGAAATTACTGCTGATAGTGCGGAAGATTTGCCTGCTGTTCAGGTGGGAGATCCCTTCCAGGAAAAGAAATTGTTGGAAGCATGTTTGGAAGTAATTCAAACCGGCGCTGTTGTAGGCATGCAGGATATGGGTGCGGCGGGCATTATTTGTTCTACAGCCGAGATGAGTGCAAAAGGAAAATCGGGGATGATCATTCACCTTGACAAAGTGCCTACCCGTCAAAAAGATATGAAGGCATGGGAATTACTGCTGAGTGAAAGCCAGGAGAGAATGCTAATGGTGGTAGAAAAAGGCAAAGAGCAATTGGTAATTGATGTGTTTGAAAAGTGGGATTTGCCCTGCAGCGAAATTGGCGAAGTAACCGGCGATGGCATGTTAAATTTCTACATGAACGGAGCACTCGAGGCAGTGTTGCCTGCCGAAGAGCTGGTTTTGGGTGGCGGTGCGCCGGTGTATGATCGGGAGGTGAAACGCCCCGTTTACCTCGATAAAATTGAGGCCTTTAATTTAGACAGCGTGGCAGAAGCAACCGATCTTAAATCGATTGCAGAAAAGCTGATCAGTTTACCCAATATAGCCAGTAAAAAATGGATCTATGAGCAGTACGACAGCATGGTAGGCGCCGGCACCGCAACCACTAATGCTCCGAGTGATGCAGCCATAGTGCTGGCAAAGCCCACTGAAAAAGCGCTCGCTCTCACTACAGATTGCAACAGCCGTTATGTATTTGCTGACCCATACAAAGGTGCTATGATTGCTGTAGCAGAAGCGGCCCGCAATATTGTATGCAGCGGCGGACAGCCACTTGGCGTAACCAATTGCCTCAATTTTGGCAATCCTTACGATCCCGAAGTGTACTATCAATTTACCAATGCAATAAAAGGAATGGGTGAAGCCTGTGTGAAATTTGAAACCCCGGTTACGGGTGGTAATGTTAGTTTTTACAATCAGTCACCAGATGGCCCGGTTTACCCAACTCCCACTATTGGTATGGTAGGGATACTTGAAAGTGTACATGATAAAATGACGTTGGATTTCAAAAATGTTGGGGATGCTATTTACCTGCTTGGTGTGTCCAGGAACGACATTGGATCCTCAGAGTACCTCCACAAAGTGGTGGGACAGGAGTTTAGTCCTTGTCCTTATTTTGATTTAGAAGACGAGTATGCGTTGCAACAAAAACTGCAAAACTTAATCAGCCATAACTTAGTAGTATCCGCACACGATGTAAGTGAAGGTGGCCTGGCCATTACATTGTTGGAGTCTGCTTTTAACAACGAGGTTGGTTTTGAAGTGATTGCCCATGGAGCAAACATTCGCAAGGACGCATTTTGGTTTGGCGAAAGCCAGAGCAGGGTAGTGGTTTCTGTTACGATGGCCCAGGATGTAGCTTTTAAAAATGCACTGCAGGCCGCCGCTGTTCCTTTCACCCTTTTAGGAAAAGTAACCCCTCAAGAGATTTGTGTGGATGGTCAGGACTGGGGAACTATAGCGGAGTGGAAGTATAAATACGACAATGCGATTGGAGATGTTTTGAAAGATCATACGAGTGAAGAAGGGCTGAGTGCTATCTAAATTTCCTGATGGCGCTACTTGTTTATCTAAACTACGAACTTGTATTAAGAGATGCGCCCTGTCTCATCCTCCTGGTAACCGGGTGTTGTCACAGTCCAACTACTAATAGATCTCGCCCGTGTTTAGATCAAGTTTAAACGAACTCATATTTGAAAAAGCTTCAAATTTATTGTTTGGAGGAATAAGGCCTATGAGTAGTCCTGAACCTAACAACTGCGGAAAAAAGAGGAGACTAGCTGCCGCCCCTGCCGCAATTCCCACAGGATATAAACGTTTCGTCTCGCTGTACCTGGCAAGGTTGAAAGTTCTGAGTTCGAAACTCTTTTCTATCAAGGTAAGTTTTGAAAATGAGTTTCCTATGCGCATATACGGTACACCTTCTTTGCAAAAACCCCATGCCGAAGTGGCATCAATCGAATCACTGGCTAACGGGTTTTGCAAGACTATTTTTTCTTTGTTTTTTTTAACCTCGTAATTGAAATTAATTTGGAGAGGATTGTTGTTTACAAAATCCTGCAACGTTCGGTATATACCATTTTTATAGGATGTTGTTCTGAGAATGGGGTAGTTAACGTAAGAAAAAGGTAGCTCATTAAATTGCTGAAGCTTTGTTAAGTCGGCACTTTCAGGTAAACTGTAAGCGGTGCGCCGAAAGTGAAAAAAACCTTTTGACAAAATATCGTCTGCACGGCTACCAAGGTATCCTTTAGAAAGGATGGTACTGTCGTAGGTTTGGTAAAGGTAAAATGCTTCACCCTTTTTAAGATAAATGTTAGCCTCGATCCTGCTGCCTACTCCCTTCACCTTGAAATCTCTCCTTACTGGAACCTCAGCCTCGTAAATCCAGATTTTTTTAAAAACCACGTGCAGCGTATCAAGAGGGTCTTTCACATTATCATTCAATTTCATGCTCAGGTAGGGCATGGCCGACTCTTTGAATTGAAAAGCATAATAGGTATAGCCATCTCCCTTAAAAAAACCAATTCTACTGGTATCATCCCGATTATCATAAACCTTTAAAAAGAAAGATCTGTTCAAAGGTTGATTCATGTCATTGTTAAGGGCTATTTTAAAAGGTAGATACGTATTTGGATCTACTTTATTTTGAAAGGCAGTTTGGCCATGAGTAGCAAGGGTAAGAAGCAAAGGACAACAGAGCAGTAAATGGAGGGCAATTTTCATAGCAGTAGGTGATGATCTATTTGAAGGTAGCTAAAAATTGTACAGTTTTTTTCTCTTCCCAATTATTCGCCTTATCTTTACCCGACCTCTAGGATTTCCTGATCTTTTTCCTCCGGTCAAATATATTTTTCTTTTAATTACTCATTTAAAATTTACCTGCAAAGTTCCTGCTTTTTTCATGCATCTTCTTGCATGCAAAGCAGCAAAATTGCGTGAGGAAATGTTTTGTTTTTAAACCGATAATCTTAGAACAATGACCAAGTTTATTTTTGTTACGGGTGGGGTTACGTCATCCCTCGGTAAGGGTATTATCGCAGCATCTCTTGCAAAACTTTTGCAGAGCAGGGGGCTCAATGTTACCATTCAGAAGTTTGACCCCTACCTCAACGTAGATCCGGGAACACTCAACCCATACGAGCACGGCGAATGTTATGTTACAGATGATGGTGCAGAAACCGATCTTGACCTTGGGCACTACGAGCGCTTTTTAAACACCCCTACATCCCAGGCAAATAATGTAACAACCGGCCGCATTTACCAGACCGTCATCAACAAAGAAAGAGACGGTGAATACCTTGGCAAAACAGTGCAGGTGGTACCACACATAACGGATGAGATTAAACGCAGAATGTTATTGCTTGGCGAGACTGGGAAATATGATATTGTAATTACAGAATTAGGTGGCACCGTTGGCGATATTGAAAGTCTTCCATTTGTAGAAGCCGTACGTCAACTGCAGTGGGAAATGCCTGAAGAAGATTGCCTGGTAGTACATCTCACGCTTATTCCCTACCTAAAAGCTGCCAAAGAATTAAAAACCAAACCTACACAACATAGTGTGCGGTTGCTTAGCCAGGAAGGTGTGCGTCCTGACGTAATTGTATGCCGCACAGAGCACCCGTTGTCAGAAGAAATCAAACGAAAGATTGCGCTTTTTTGCAATGTAAAACCCAATGCTGTTATTGAGGCAATTGATGCCGGAACTATCTACGAAGTGCCTCTAAAAATGTTGCAGGAAGGTTTAGATGTGATCGTTCTAAAAAAATTACAAATCAACGGCTATGCAGCTCCTGATCTTGCAAAATGGAGAGCATTTTTAGACAAACTCAATTACCCCAAAAGCAAGGTAAAGATTGGACTGATTGGTAAATATATAGAACTGCAAGATGCTTACAAATCTATTCTGGAAGGCTTCATTCATTCTGGCGCACTTAACCAGTGTAAAGTTCAAATCGTAAATCTTCACAGCGAATATATAACTGAGGAAAACGTGCATGCAAAACTGGGCGATCTGGATGGCTTGCTTGTGGCACCTGGTTTCGGCGCAAGGGGTGTGGAAGGAAAAATATTGGCAGTTAAATATGCAAGAGAAAATCGCATGCCGTTTTTTGGTATTTGCCTGGGCATGCAAATGGCAGTAATTGAATTTGCAAGAAATGTTTTAGGCTGGCTTGATGCTCACTCCACAGAGATGGATGCGCATACACCGCACCCGGTTATAGCCTTGATGGAAGAACAGAAAAAGATTAAAAAGAAGGGGGGAACAATGCGGCTTGGTGCGTATCCCTGCACCATTAACGAAGGCAGCCTTGCACAAAAGGTTTATGGTAATACTGAAATAAGTGAGCGCCATCGCCATCGCTGGGAATTCAACAATAATTTTTTAAATGACTTTGAAGCGGCTGGCATGATTCCGAGCGGAAAGAATCCCCAAACCGGTCTGGTAGAAATAATGGAACTCGCCAATCACCCATTTTTTATAGGAGTGCAGTATCACCCCGAATTAAAAAGTACAGTGGAGAATCCACATCCATTGTTTGTAAGTTTTGTACAAGCTGCCAAATGGTTCTCTGATACAAAAACGGGAGCGGTATCACTAGAAATGGAAAAGCAGGCTTAAAATACTGCAGGCCTGTACAGGCCTTAAAAGTTTGAAAGCCTCAAGGGTCGGCAGTTTTGGATAAATTCAAAATCAAACATCATAATAAAACTAACTTCTTCTGATGCAGAAATTGAGTATGGAGGATCTGAATCGTAAGTCGGTAGAAGAATTTAAGCGTTCTGAAAAAACTCCGGTGATTGCAGTGCTGGAAAATATACGAAGTGCCTATAATGTTGGAAGTGTTTTTAGAACTGCAGACGCCTTTTTATTGGAAGGCATTTACATCACTGGTTACACCTGCATTCCTCCTCACAAAGAGATAAAAAAGACGGCCTTAGGTGCTGAAGATTCAGTTGCATGGCAACATTTTGCGAATGCAAGCGACGCCATTAAACAATTAAAAACGTTGGGTTATAAAGTGTATGCAGTAGAGCAGGTAACCAACAGTGTGTCGTTAGAAAAATTACCCTTTGATGCCACGGAAAAAATTGCAGTAATTTTTGGAAACGAAGTATCGGGAGTGGAGCACGACACCATTTTACAATGCGATGCTTGCATAGAAATTCCTCAGCTTGGTATGAAGCACTCATTAAATATTGCAACAGCAGCCGGGGTAGTACTTTGGGAAATTGTTAGAAGCCGCATGTTGGCGATACCTAGCGCCGGGTAAAGGTTTCCCAATATCGGTCTGCGTATAAGTATCCAGTTGAGAACGTAAAGCTTGCCCGGAAAAAAATCATTTTGTAAATGGCAAAAGTTAAGGACTACCTATCTCTTATAAAATTTTCGCACACCGTTTTCGCAATGCCTTTTGCGGTAATAGGTTTTTTTTTAGGCCTTGATGTTTTTTTAGATCTCTCAGGTCTCTTTGTTTACTCCCCGGTTTTGAGTGGAGGTGACGATAAAGATTTCAGTATCATTTTTACATGGCAATTTTGGGTGATCAAGTTTATACTGGTGGTGCTTTGTATGATCTTTGCCCGCTCTGCAGCCATGGCTTTTAACCGCTACCTGGACAGGCATTTCGATGCGAAGAATCCCCGCACAGCCATCAGGGAAATTCCAACTGGTATAATCTCAGATAAGAATGCGTTGGTCTTTACCATTCTCAACAGCGGCCTCTTTATCGTGTGTACCTTTTTTATCAACAACATCTGTTTTTATTTATCGCCGGTAGCACTCTTCGTCATTTTATTCTACAGCTACACGAAACGTTTCACGGCTCTGTGTCACCTGGTTCTCGGCCTGGGGCTGAGTCTTGCGCCTATCGGTGCATACCTTGCAGTTACCGGCATGTTCGACTGGTTGCCTGTGCTCTTTTCGTTTGCAGTATTATTTTGGGTTAGTGGTTTCGACATTATTTATGCATTGCAGGATGTGGAGTTTGATCAGGCAAACGACCTTCATTCAATTCCATCAATTTTAGGAAAGACGAATGCGTTATGGGTGTCTGTTTTCTTACACTTTTTATCAGCCGTGGCTGTAATTTTTGCCGGTTGGTATGGTGGCTTTGGCTATAGCTACTGGGCAGGTGTGGCCGTGTTTACAGGCATGCTTTTTTACCAGCACTCTCTTGTAAAACCCAACGATTTAAGGCGGGTTAATCTTGCATTTATGACTGCCAACGGAATTGCTTCGGTTGTATTTGCAGTTTTTGTTTTGATAGATTTATTTTTTAACAGTGCATAATCATCGTCTCCTTTGGGGAGGTTAGGAGGGGCTCTATGGCAAGAATATTAGCAATCGATTACGGCGGTAAGCGTACAGGCATGGCCGTTACTGATCCCATGCAGATCATAGCCACCGGGCTCACTACAATTGACTCCCATGAACTGATTCCATTTTTAAAAAAATATATGTTACAGGAGTCCGTAGAGCGGATTATTATCGGGTTACCGAAAAATCTTGATGATTCTGATACCCACGGTACAGCCTTGGCAGAGGCGGCTATCAAGAAATTAAAAACTGCCTTTCCGCAAATACCCGTTGTACCGGTGGACGAACGTTATACCTCCAAAAGAGCTAAGGAGGCAATGTTTGATATGGGCATGAAGAAGAAAGACCGACGAAATAAAAAGCTCGTTGATGAAATAGCCGCCAGCATTATGTTGCAGGAATATATGGAGCACAACCTTTAACGCAAAAATAGAAATTCACTTCGATTAGCCCGGTTTCTTTTCGTGCATAACAATTAACTTTGCCGCTTTCTAAATCAAACAAAATTGGTTTCCCTGCGGAAACATCGGAGCATATGATTCTACCAATAGTTGCATACGGATCACCTGTGTTGAGAAAAGTATCGCAAGATATTAAAGCAGATTATCCTGGCCTGGAAAAATTGTTGGCCGATATGTGGGAGACCTTGTACAATAGCAACGGCGTAGGCCTTGCTGCTCCCCAAATCAATAAAGATATTCGTTTGTTTTTGGTAGATAGTATGCAGATTTTCGAAAACCAGGAAAAGGATGAAAAGGACGAGTTTCCTGATGCCCCGGGTTATAAAGCTGTCTTTATTAACGCACGAATAACGGCCCTCACTGGCAACGAATGGAGTTACAACGAAGGTTGCTTAAGCATTCCTAAAATAAGAGAGGATATTTTAAGGAAGGAATCTGTAACACTTCAATTTTTAGATGAGCATTTTGTTGCGCACACTGCAACTTTCAATGGCATCACCGCAAGGGTTATTTTACATGAATACGATCATATTGAAGGCAAGTTGTTTATCGATTATATCAAGCCGCTCAAACGCACTTTAATGAAAAGAAAATTGGACGATATTTCGAAGGGGAAAATAAAAGTGGATTACAGAATGCTGTATCCCAAATAGCCCTACTATTACCATTTACTTATCATCTTTTTACAAGTACTTTGCAGGTATGAAATCATATTTCATACCTTTTTTTTGTGTGATTGCGAGCCTTCCGGTTCTGGCCCAGGCGCCGGCAGATACCGTGTTTGCGGGCAAAAAAGTAGTGACACTTACGGCCGTTGTGATGGATAAGAATTTAAACGTGCCCGGCTTCATCAATAAAATAAAGAACGACAGTAGTTACTACAAGGCTTTTCGCAACCTCCACGTTTTAAGCTTCACCGCTCTCAACGATATCAGAATGCTTGATAAAAAAGGAGGGCTAAATGCGTCACTTCGGAGCAGAACAAAACAGACACGAAGCAAGGGTTGCCGAAGTATGCAGGTGTTGGAAGAAACCGCTACCGGTGATTTTTATACCGACGACAAGCAGTACAATTATTACACTGCTCAAATGTATGCCTCCCTTTTTTTTACCAAGGGCACAGTGTGTGGTGAAACTAATATTGTGGCTGGCACTACGTTTTCTACTGACGGAAAGACGGGAATGGACAAACACAAGGAACAATTGAAGATGCTGTTTTTTAATCCCGGAAGGAGAATTGATGGACTGCCGTTTATGAGCAATAAGACCGCCATCTACGACGATGATATGGCAGACCGGTATGACATGAACATCGATATGGACCTCTACAATAACGTTTCCTGTTATGTGTTTACCCAAAAAGTAAAACCCGGAAAAAGTGACGGTGTGATAGTAGATGAAATGGTGACCTGGTTTGATGACCAGACTTTTGATGTAATTGCCAGAAAATATTCATTGAGTTATGACGCCGGCGTGTATGACTTTAAGGTTGGCATGGAAGTGGAGATGACTAAAGTGGGAGCGCTAACCGTGCCGTCTCTCATTCGTTACAACGGCAACTGGAAGGTCGTTACCAAAAAAAGAGAGCGAGGTGTGTTCACTGCTACGCTATTTAATTTTGAATGATCGGGTGGGTAAAGTCCCGTGGCATGACCAGCCATTTCCTTTTTCATCAAATTCGGCTCAGAATTTTTAGCTATTTTCTAAAAAAATAATCCCGATGGATTTATCAACCCAGGTTACGGATCTTTTTATATTAGCAGTTCCTATTGCATGCATTTCTTGGACGGTAACACATGAAGAGATCTTCAAAGAGCCAAGGGATTATTGTGTCAGGCAGTCCAAAGATTGTACAACCCTTGCCCAACGAAAATTCTTTTATCTTTTCACCTGCGAATATTGTTTCAGTCACTACATAACGCTGTTCTTCCTCTTTATAACCCGGTATCATTTATTGTTTGAAGACTGGAGGGGCTACCTTATTGCCTGTTTTGCATTGGTTTGGATTGCTAATATTTACATGAGCATATTCGGGCTGGTGAGAGTAGGACTTAAGAAAGAAAAAATACATGCTGATGTAAAAGAGGTGGAACTCAAGGAGCTAAAACCAGAAGATGCGCCAGGGAAATAATCACCTGGCAATCTTATTCAGCAAGTCTTCCAGCCCATTCATTTTAATTTCATATAAAGTCTCCAGCATCATACCCAATCTGCCTTTCGGAAATCCCTTTT
>JAYTBG010000237.1:0-1559 GCA_043737055.1 Chitinophagaceae bacterium
TTTACGCCACGGTCCACCAGTTTTTTAGCTTCATCCACCAGGCTTTCAATGGTTCTGCTCACATGGTTACCCCTCATCAACGGAATGGCGCAAAAGGAGCAGGTGCGGTTGCAACCTTCACTTATTTTCATGTACGCATAATGCTGAGGAGTGGCCAGTAATCGTTCGCCAATCAAATCTGCTTTGTAGTCTGCATCAAATTGTTTCAAAATCATGGGCAGCTCCATGGTGCCAAAATAGGCATCCACTTCGGGAATTTCTGCTTCTAAATTATTTTTATACCGCTCGCTCAGGCAACCGGTAACATATACTTTATCCAGCTTACCCCTGCGCTTTAATTCTACCTGTTGCAGTATGGTGTGAATGCTTTCTTCCTTAGCTTTTTCAATAAAGCCGCAGGTGTTCACTATCACTATGTTGTGGTCTTTTTTGCCACTTTCATGCACCACGTCTATCTCGTTGGCAATTAATTGTCCGCTCAGCACTTCACTATCCACCATATTTTTACTACAGCCCAGCGTTATAATGTTTACTTTGTCTTTATATATTGTTTTTGTCTTCATATAATGGCGGCAAAGGTAACGTGTTTGGGTTTCACAGGATTTACGAATACAGATTTCATTTTTTTTGAACGCCAACAGCTGTACTATTATCAGCTTTGGTCTGGCTCTCCGCAGTACTCCGCAGCCGCCGTACAGGCAGTCCGTCTTCGCAAGGCAAATTTTCTACGGCGGCTTTGCGGGGTACTTGCTTCTATCCAGCGTAGGTTTTGGGCGGTAGTTCTTTATTGGGCATTTATGCAGCAGGGGGGCAAGCTGAATAGGTAAAGTAAGGACTTTGTTTAAATGAACCATAAAGAATAAGCTGATTTGTATAATTTTTCTTTCAAAATGAATAAAGTAAATTTGATAAAAATTTTTCTTATGGGATTAATATATGCTGATATAGAATTGATAAATGCCGGAGATATTGAAATGGCACGTCGCTTTTTTATTGGAGAGGATGAAGTCAAGCGACTGCACATTAATGTTTTGGTAGATACCGGCGCTTATAACTTGTGTATAAACGAAACTATTCAGGCACAGTTAGAGTTACCATTTATAGAAAAAAGAAAGGGACAATTAGCCAATGGCAGCATAGACGAATATGATATGGTTGGTCCGGTAGTTTTAAAGTTTAAAAATCGCCAAACAGTTTGTAATGCACTGGTATTAAGTGGAGATAATGAACCGCTTTTAGGTTCAATTCCTTTAAGAGATATACATGTCCCTATTCAAAAAATAAAATCACCATTACTTCGGGAGATGTCTTAATTCATCCATTACGGCAGGAGCTAATTGTAAATCCTGATCATCCTTGTTGCTCAAATGAAATTAAAATAATGCATTAGGCTATCCAAACAAATCCATAAAAGATACGCAGTAATCTTACCATTTACAAAATAAGCACCACTGTTCCTGCAATAATTAAGGCCGCTCCAATAGCAGTTTTTATCGTTAATGCTTCGCCTAAAAAAATTACTGCCAATACTATGGTTAATGCTACACTTAGTTTATCTA